>NZ_JBJIAA010000006.1:174141-264990 GCF_045310695.1 Clostridium neuense | reverse complement strand
AACAATGTGAGGAGTTATCAAAAAAAATTGCATAAAAAGTTCGACCTTTTGTGTCTAAAATATTGACATTGATCCAAGTTCCTTCAATATTATTGTTTCGCTTGCAGTAAAATTAAGGAATATATACATATTAGAGTTTGGGCATAGCCCATGTGATTATTGAACAAAATGTTATGTACTTTCCATAATACCTTTCTCTACGAAAAATACGCTGTAAATATGGCTAATCATATATATTTAATAAAACATATAATATTATTTTATATAATGGACTGCACAGGTTAACACTCAAAATTCTGTATGTACGGAGGAATTTTTTCCTTGCACTACGTGGAAGCGAAGTAACAGTGATTTGGAACGATTTAAAAAAGATTCAATAAATCTTGGGTGAAAAAATATAAAATACTTAGATATTTCAATTGTTTGAGCATTTTTTCAGCGAGTTATTGAAATATCTTAGGATTTTATGATTTTTTTACCTTAGATTTATAGAATCTTTTTTATGTGACGAAGCATTATTACTTCGCATTTGTTTATTAAGGTTAAATTAAGGTACTGTGAATAATAACTTAAACTTAGTTAATTATAATAAACTCATAAAGTTAATCGGGAGGAAGAAAATGAGTGATTATATAGTTGAGACTAAGGATTTAGTGAAAGAATTTAAGGATTTTAAGGCTGTTAAAGGATTAAATTTAAAGGTTAAAAAAGGAACAGTGTATGGATTTTTGGGACCAAATGGAGCTGGAAAATCTACAACCATAAGAATGCTTTTAGGGTTAGTTAAACCAACAGCTGGTAGTGTTAAGGTTTTAGGAAAAAGCATTGAGCGTGAAAGAGAGGAAATTTTAAAAAATGTAGGTGCTTTGGTAGAAAGTCCATCTTACTATGAGCACTTGACAGCATATGAAAATTTAGAGATAACGAGAAAAATTTTAAAGCTAAATAAATCTGAAATTGATAGAGTACTTGATTTTGTAAAATTATCAGAGGTTAGAAATAAAAAGGTAAAGGAATTTTCACTTGGAATGAAGCAGAGGTTAGGAATAGCACAGGCTTTAATGGGAAATCCAGAGCTTATAATTTTGGATGAGCCTACAAATGGATTAGACCCAGCTGGAATTCATGAAATTAGAGCTTTAATTAAATCACTTCCAGAAAAGAACGGAACTACAGTTATAGTTTCAAGCCACATTTTAAGTGAAATAGAATTAATGGCTACTGATGTAGCAATAATTAAAAAAGGTGAACTTTTGTATCAAGGAAGTATAGATGCTTTAAGAAAGAACTGTAGTAAGCAAATTATGGTAGCTGTTTCAAGTAAAAATGAAGCAACAGAGTTACTTATAAAAAGAGGATATAAAGTTAAAGAAGAAAAAGGAAAGTTAGCAGTCAAGGGAGAAGGATTAACCGCAGCTAAGCTTTGCAAAGAGCTTGTTTTATCGGGTTACGATGTTAATTATTTATCTGAAGATGAAAAATCTCTAGAGGATATATTCTTATCATTAACCGTGGAGGGAGAAGCATGTTAGGAAAATTCGTAATTAATGATATTTTTAAACAAAAGAGAACTAAGCTTCTATTGTTTGTTATAACTATCCCTACCTTTATTTCACTACTTTTATATATAGATATGCATATAAGGTATAAAAGTTATTTATATCCACTTGCTTTAAAAGAGGGAATTACCTCCTGGCAAATGCTTGTAGAGCAACAAAGAATACTGTATTTTAATGAGTTCTTACCTTTGTTTTGCGCAATCATAATTTCAGCTCTATTTGAAAATGAGTATAAAAACAATGGTTGGATACTTACATTAACTTACCCGGTTTCAAGATCCAAGGTAATTATTTCAAAGTTTATAACTAGTTTAATATATATGATTGTTATGTTAATTACCAATATTATATGTCTAATTATAGTTGGAAAACTAAGTGGATTTCCTGAAGCTGTTAATGAAATGTATTTTGCAAAAATATTTTTTATACAGTTTATGGCTTCAGCTGCGGTAATGGTTATACACTTATATCTAACAATAAAAAATAAAAACACACTTGTTTCAATTGGTACAGCAGCAGTGCTATGTATTATTTCTTCAAATTTATTTTACAATGAGAGCAGTATAAGTAAGTTCAATCCATATTCTTTTGCATCATTTGTATATGGGTTTATACCGGTAGATTTGAAAATTTTAATTATAATATCAATATTTTTAATCGTCGTAGGTTTAGCTTTTACAATAATAAGATTTGATAAAAAAGAGTGTTATTAAGGAGCGTGTGTATTATGGAATTAATTAAAGCAGAATTACTAAAAATTAAGAGAATGTCAATTTGGGGACTAGCTGTTGCATTGCCAATTATAGCTATCATATTGGGCGTAAAAACCTATGCATATATAAAAATAAAATTTCCTGAAATTACTCCATGGGAGGGGTTAAGTGAGACATCTTCCACAGTATTTGTTGGAATGTTACTTCAAATGTTTATGATTTATGTAACAATGGTTATGGGTAAGGTTGAGAGCTTAAACAATGGATGGAAACAGCTTTTAGCTATGCCAGTTAAGAGAAGTAAAGTTTATATATCAAAGTATATTGTAGTACTTTTAGTATTAGCAGCATCTTTAATATCATATTTGATAGAGTACAGTATAGCTGCATATTTCCTTGGATCTAAAGGCATGATTCCCGCAGAAGTATTTTTAAATATATTATACGTGTTTGTAACTATTCAGCCAATTACAATTATGTTATTTTTATTAGCAAATAAATTTAGTTCCGTAGTAATACCAATTGGTACAGGCATATCCATGATTCTCTCTGGATTTTTTATAGGACAATCAAATTATTGGAAGTACGCTCCTTGGACTTATCCTATGGATATTATACATGGTGGACTTAATATAAAAACTGAAATTTTACCATTACTTATTTTAAGTTTACTTATATTTGCTTTGATATTTTATTTAGATATAATAAATTTTAAGAGGAAAGATATTGTATAATAATGCTAAAGATAGTTTTAAGAGGTGAATGAAATGGTATCGGAAAAAGAACTTTTAGACAAAAAAGTATTACTGGTGGATGATGAGGAGCAGCTTTTGAATTTATTAGAAGAGGTGCTTTATAGGGAAGGCTTTAAAAATATATACAAGGCTGCGACAGGCATAGATGGAATATTAAATGCAAAAGAAATAAAGCCGGATATAATACTTTTAGATGTTAATCTTCCAGATATTGAAGGTTACTTAGTGTGTGATAAAATAAGAAAATTTTCGTTTTGTCCAATTATATTTTTAACAGCTAAAGGTGAAGACAAGGATAAGCTTAATGGGTTAGAGGCCGGCGGCGATGATTATGTGACTAAGCCTTTTAATATAAAGGAAGTGGTTTTAAGAATAAAAGCTCAACTTAGGAGAAACAGCTATTCACCTCTAGAAGAGAAAAAGAAAGAATTTAGTTTTGGTGACATTACTATAAATGAAGATAATGGAGAAGTATTAAAAGGGGATAAATTAGTAAAGTTAACGGCTACGGAATATCAGCTGCTGCTTTTCCTTTCTAAAAATCCAAACAAGATATTTAGTAAAAGTAGTTTGTGCACGAATGTCTGGAACTATGATTATGAAGGCTATGATAACACTATAATGGTTCATATAAGACACCTAAGGGAAAAAATTGAGGATGATCCAGGGAGTCCTAGGTACATAAAAACTTTGAAAGGCTTAGGATATAAGTTGGTGGTTAAATAATATGAAAAGAAAACTCACACTTCAATTTTTATTTTGGAATATAATCGTAATATATATAGTTCAGGCTGTATTTTTTGGAGTGAATATTTTAAGTGTTCGCAAATCATTTTCTTTCTCTAAAAGTTTTTATAATTTATCCTTTGAGCCGGATAAAGTTTTGAGTGAGTATGAGCATAAGTTATTTATAAGTAAGGATTTTAATCTAAAAGGTGTAGATATAAAAAAGCTTAAGGATAATGACATATGGCTTCAAGTTTTAAATAGTTCAAGTAAGGAAATTTACAGCATAAACAAACCTAAAGAAATCCCAAAGGAGTATTTAGCAGGAGATCTTATTAGATATTCTCAAAATGAATGGACTATGCCTAGAGCGGCTACCTTGTATTCAAAAACCTTTGATAAAAATGGTGAAAAATACAGCCTTATTTTAGGTTTTCCACCTAAGCATGTTTTAACTTATAGCATTATGTTTACAGAAGAAAGTAAAAAGTTTTATATAGGACTTATAATTTTAGGTGCAATTTTAACCATAACCGCAGGATATTTATTTAGTAGAAAGCTTGCTGCTCCTGTAGCTGATATTATAGCTAATATTAAAATGTTAGCTCAAGGGCAATATAAGGTTAAAAATATAAAAGAGTCAGAAATTTATAGGGAAGTTAATGAAAATATCAAAGTACTTTCAGAAGTTTTAAAGAAAAATGAAGAAGAAAGAAAAGAAATGGAAAAAATGAAAGAGCAGTGGATTGCTAATATGGCCCATGATTTAAAAACACCTTTAGCTTCTGTTAATGGATATTCTCAATTTTTAATTGATGAGAACTATGAGTTAAGTAGCAGCGATGTTAAAAGATATGGAAAAATTATTGGGGATAAGACAAAATACATTGAAGAATTGATTAATGATCTTTCACTTATATATAAGTTTAAAAACAAGGTTGTACCTCTTAATTTCAAAAAGGAAAATATAGTAGAAGTATTGCGTGAAATAGTGATTGATATCTTGAATAATCCTACCTACAGTGACAGTAATATTAATATTGACTATTCTTCAGAGGAAATATATATAAATTGCGACAAAATATATATAAGAAGGGCTTTAAATAATTTTATATTCAATGCATTAGTACACAATCCAAAGGGCACTGAAATAAATATAGATATAAATTCAAATGAAAAAGCTGAAGTTTTTATAGAAATTAAAGACAATGGCAATGGAATTAAAGAAGAAGAGCTTAACCATTTATTTGATAGATACTACAGGGCTACTAATACTGGTGAAAGTCACAAGGGCTCAGGGCTTGGAATGGCAATTGGAAAGGAAATTATTGATATGCACGGTGGTGAAATAAAGGTTTCTAGTCAAATTTCTCAAGGAACAAGTATAAGAATTAAGTTCCCTAAAAAATAGGATTGGAGGATATTTAAAATGAAGTGTGAGGAAATAATACAATACTGCTGTAATAAAAATAGAGCATATATTGATTATCCATTTGGAGACGTGCCTATTTGTATTAAGATAAACAAAAAGATATTTGCGCAGATATATCCTTTAAAGAATGATTATAAAATAACTTTAAAGTGTGATGCTGTTTTTGGTGATTTTTATAGACAACATTATCCTGGGATAGTAGTGCGAGGATATCATTGTCCACCCGTTCAACAGCCGTATTGGAACACTGTTTATATTGATAAAATTTCGAAAAATGAACTTTTAATTATGATAGACCAGGCTTATGAGGTTGTTATGAAAAGTTTTCCTAAGAAGGTTCAAAAGATTTTAACAGAAAAAGAAGACAAGCATTTCAATATGACAATAAAAATTAGTGATGAAAAATTGCCTTCTGTTTTAGATAAAATTTTTAGAGAACATGCCAACGAAAGAATTTGTGTTGTTGGAACAACCTGCTGTGGAAAGTCATATTTAATTAATAAGCTTGATAATTGCAGAGACATGGATAAGGAGATATTTCCTTTATTAAATGAAGAGGAAACAAAAATTGTGTGTCAAACTCCGTGGACACTGGAAATTGGCAAGATAATGGATGGTTATGTAAAAGAAAAAATCAAAACAAGAGTTAATGAGCCTGTATTTGGTACAGTTCCTATAGAAAGTGACATTATTATTTATTTAAATATAAATGATGAACTTCTTAAAGAGCGCTGTAAAAGAAGAGGAGTTAAGCATAAAGAGGCTTTGGGGATGAAAAAAAGTATTGAAGATGAACTTTATTCAGTTAAAAATAAGGTTATAGAGATATGCTTTTAAAATGTTCTATAATTAAGTCTAAATTTAGCAGGAGTAATGCCAGTCCAACTTTTGAAAGCTCTATGAAAAGCACTAACTTCGGAGAAACCAAGTACATATGCAATTTCATCTATTGGGATGTTACGATTGTTAAGATAGTTAACAGCTGTATTTTTACGAGTATTTTTCAATAATTCAGAATAGGAAGTATTTTCTTTATGCAAATGTAATTGCAAGCTT
Organism: Clostridium neuense; assembly: GCF_045310695.1. Taxonomy (NCBI): domain Bacteria; kingdom Bacillati; phylum Bacillota; class Clostridia; order Eubacteriales; family Clostridiaceae; genus Clostridium; species Clostridium neuense. The sequence goes on along the minus strand of NZ_JBJIAA010000006.1, from coordinate 258,749 downwards.
CTTATGCTTAAAGACAATTTTTCAGCAATAGCTTCAATTGAAATTAGATTAGATTTTAGTAATTCTTCAGTAATTATTTTAGTGACTTTAGTAGTATAGTAAGCATTAGAAGTTAATTCTTCAATTGCATTATTGGCGCTTTTCTCAAATAAATGTAATAAACTTTTGTTTGGTTCTAGTACTGGCATACTTAGCAAATTACTATTAAATATTAGCGCATTGGATGATTTTTCAAAGAGTATGCTGCTTTGAAAAACTTTTTCATATTCGCAGATGTTTCTAGGTTTTGGATGTGTGAAATGAACTTCAATCAATTTAATATTCTTGCCACATAATAATTTAATGTATGAAAGCATTCCGGAAAGCTTAAAGTCCGAAAATTGTATATTATCTTTTAAAGAAGAATCTAAGGTTATATTGCTAAGTACTGCTTTGTTTTTCAAAAGTTGAAAACTAGAAATGCTTGTACTATCAATTAATTTTTCATATCTACAATACTTTGTCCAGCATTCATTTAAATCAGAACAATTCATTAAAACATGTCCTAAAATATTTGAAAATCCCTTTGAGAGCTGCTGTCCTTGGTGAAGACCAATATATTTATCCTTAGTTAAGGCTTCTGCAGCTTTTATGATTTTTTGTACTTCAAGTCCAGAGAGTCTATTATCTGGTGATGACAGTATTGCTTTATTAACCTTTGAAAAATCGATAACTTCAGCTATGTTAATGTTGTAATTATTATCAAATCCCATTAAAAATGCAGAAATTTTTGTTGCAGAAATTGACATGGAAGAATTCATATATTCACCATCCTATACAAATTTTAAAATGCTAATTACACAAATTTTATTTGCATTTGCGTTTTGTGTCAAGTATTTTGCACGAAATGTCATACAAAAAGACTAGTAAATACGGTATAAATATAATAATGAAAATTAATTTATGCTTTAGTGAGGATGATAAGATATGAATAAAACAGCATTAATTACAGGAGCATCAAGTGGAATTGGTTTAGAGCTTTGCAAAATATTTGCTAGAAGTAATTACAACTTAGTTATGGTTTCTCAAAATACGGAAAGACTTGAAAAAGCTAAAGCAATAGTTTTAAAGGAAAATAATAAAGTAAAGATTATTAATATTGCAAAAAATTTATCAGGACCATTATCAGCAGATGAGATATTTAATTATACAGAGAAAAATTTAATACAAATTGATGTTTTGGTCAATAATGCAGGAGTACAAGTATATGGTGATTTTCACCAGGCCGATATAGATGAGACTTTAAATATGATGTATTTAAACATGCTTTCACTTACAAAATTAACTGGATTGTATGTTAAAGGTATGGTTAAAAGGGGAGAGGGCAAAATACTTAATTTAGGATCTACAGGTTCTTTTCAGCCTTGTCCGTTAAATTCGGTATATTGTGCTTCTAAAGCCTTTGTGTTGCATTTTTCAGAGGGAATAAGAGAAGAATTAAAAGGAACGGGGGTAACAGTTACTACACTTTGCCCTGGTGCTACAAATACTAACTTTGCTAAAAGAGCTAATATTGAAAATATAAAACTTTTTAGAGGTAAACTTTTAAGTCCTGGTGATGTAGCAGAAATTGGATATAAAGCTTTGATGAATAATAAATCAGTAGTTGTTACAGGAATGAGTAATAAAGTCATGACTTGGATTGTGAGATTCATTCCAAGAAATGTCGTTACAAAGCTTGGAATGAATATGATGAAAAAATGATTAGTTAGCTTTCAAATCGGAAGGTCTTGGCGTGTTTAAGTACCATACTTTTACTATAAGTTTGCAGATTAATTTTTTTATAAAGTTTGTTTTTACAGGGTAGTAGTATTCGGCGTTATTTTTTAACCAACCTTTATTTTCCCAGTATTTATAATCTGCAAGGGTTTTATCTGCACTAAAAAAAGCATATTTCTGAAGATTAAAACTTATAAGTTTGATAAAACTAGGTTTAATTGGTGAATTAGTTGAAAGAGAATTATAAAATGCCTTTGAAGCTTTAATCATATGTTTTTCTGTATTTTTGTATAGCTTTTTAGCATCATTATCTTGAACTTTACCAGGTGGACATATAACTCCTAATTTTTGTGTTACAGAAAAGCCCCATGTACCTACTTCAAAGGAAAGCAGACTTAATACAAATTTTAAACCTACAGCACCGGTAGTAGCAATGACCATAGCATGTTTACCATTGAAATGTGGGCGGTGAGATATATAGGCAAAGCGATCTATAAAATTTTTCATAATCCAAGAAACATTATAAACATATACAGGGGTAGCAAATATAACACCATCTGAATTCATCATTTTATCTTCAATTTGTTTTTGCTCATCTTTTATAGGACAGAATTCTTCTCCTTTTTTTAGGCATTGGAAGCAGCCTTTGCATGTTTGAAGATTAGTAGTTTTAAGTAATAAATATTCGAATTCAACAGCTGTATCTAATTTGGTAATTTGTTCTTCAATTTTTTTTACTGCATTATAGGTATTTCCTTTTCCTTTTGGACTACCTATTATTACCAATATTTTCATAATTAGCACCTCCGAAATATGCTCATAGTGTTTTAAATAAAATAATTAATGTTTTATAACTTGGATAATTAAAAGAATAGCAGAAAGTGCTCCAAATACAACTGATGCAATTCCTATTTTTGCATGAAAAGCTAAGGAGTTAGTATCATTTGTAAGCCCTTTAGCTTTAATCCATGAACCGCAGATTAATGTTGATAAGAGGAGGAGAACAGTTAATATTCCTACTGATAAAGATATTATTTTCATTTGAAACCCTCCATTTTTATTTAATAATATTATTTACTATAGTATCAATAAGCGTATCTCTTTGTGTTTTATTGCTAATGTCCATGCCAGTGTATAGTTGAAAATCTTCCGAACTTATATAAATGACCTGAAGTGTTGATATTATTTCCAGAGCAATTATTCTCATTTCAATTTCATTCTTTGCACTGCCGTATATTTCTCTTATTATTGGCAATATGTAAAGTGGCACCTGCATATTACCTTGCTGCATAGTGTGTGATATAAGTATTCTGCTGAGTTTATTGTAATGCATGGTAAAATCTACAAGTTCCTTAAGCATTGCTTTTAATTTTTCTATTGGATCTTCTATTTTGTCATTTTTTGATTTTTGTAAGTCTTCTGCTAGTTCACTCATGGTATCAGAAACAGCTTTGTAAAGTAAGTTTTCTTTTGATTGAAAGTGATAATTGATTAATCCAACGCCTACATTTGCTCGTTCTGCAATTTGACGTATTGTTATTTTATCTGGTTCATCTACTTCATTTAATATATCCATGGTTACTTTTATTATTTTTTTCTTAGCATCGGTATCTTTAGAATTCATTGTGATGACTCCTTTGAATATATTTTGAACACGTTCAGTATAGCAAAATGTCTAAATTATGTCAATGATAAAAATTAATGTTTTTTGTTGCAGTTTATTAAAGATAAATCACTCTGAAACTTAAACTATTTATGTTTTGAAATATCAATTTTCAGGGAATTACGGTGGATAAATAGTTTGTAGTTGAGCTAGTTTCAATATATATTGTAATTGAGAAAAGGAATGTAATTAGAATATAAAGAGATAGTATTTTTGTAATAGAAACGGCAAGTATAGAAATAAATAGAGCATTTTTATAAATATGAAATATAATGTGAAGGTAGAGATTTAAAACGAAATGTGAATACATAAGACAATAATTATATAATAAAAAAACTGCATTGTTTGTTTTAAACAAATTATGCAGCTTTTTTATTATTTGAATTTTTATTAACCTCATTCTCATTGTATATTCGATTTTTTAAATAAGAAATTACTAAAGGGTCTGGATTATTAGACAAATTACTCATTAACATTCCAAGTTTAAAATTTTCAAAATTAAATATATCCTTTAAAATTTTTTTCATATGATCAACCTCCAAAATTATTTTTATTACACTTTTATGCTATATTAAAATTTAATAAAATGCAAAGGGGAAATCGTTTTGAATTATTAATAAATGATTAATAATATATTAACAAAATGTTAAAAGTATTGAAATCGCTTACGTAAACGTATATAATATAAAGTCAAAATTTAAAGTATCTAGAAAATTATATTCAATGCTACGAGACACTAAAATATAGATGCAGAGCTTGCTGAAGTAATCAATAAGTCAATTAATTAAAACAAATTAATCGGAATTTGGAGGAACAATAATGTTAATAAGAGAAATACAAAAGAAAGATAATGCAGAAGTTGAAGCACTCATTAGATCGTGCTTAATAGAATTTGGTGCAAATAAGCCGGGATGTGCTTGGACTGACCCTAATTTGGGATGCTTTTATGAGGTTTATCAAAATGAAAAATCTAAATATTGGGTTGTAGAAAAAGACAATAAAGTAGTGGCTGGTTGTGGCATTGGACCTTTAGTTGGTGCAGAAAATGTATGTGAACTTCAGAAAATGTATTCATTAAAAGAAGCAAGGGGCAGCGGTGTTGCAAAAAAATTGCTTGATATAGCTTTAGAGTTTGCCAGTGTGTACTATGAAAAATGCTATCTTGAAACCTTCGAAAATATGGTTGCAGCTAATAAATTTTATAAAAAGAATGGATTTATTGAATTAGACAAGCCTTTGATTGAAACTGAACATTATGCTTGCGATGTGTGGTACTTAAAAAATATATAAAGATAAAAAACATAAAAGGCTAAATTTATAAAGTTTTACAAGTTATTCATAAAGATTGAAGGCATAGAGTAGGATGATAGATAAATTTTGGTTTTACTATTAAAAATTATACATCATTTTATTTTGTGCTTATAAATGTGTGTACTAGAAGTAATCATGCTAGAGTTATTAGGTCTTCTATTGCTATTGTTCAGACTACATATTATAAAAATGGTGTGCTATAATATTATAAGAACATGAAAATTTTATTATGCTATTTTTAAGTAAGCCTTTTATTCTGTAAATTTTAAAGAATAATTTAGTTGGAGATAAGGAATGATTATCTTCTGTTTTTGGTTGCAATGAAATGGTATGCAGTATATTGATATTTAAGGGGATAATTGTAGATGTTGAATTTTAAGTTAAGTTTAAAGAAGAAAACAATAAATATAAGAGCAGTTGCAGTAATAATATGTGTTATTTTATTACTAATGTTATGTTTTATAATTACACATTCACATAGTAACAAACAAAATGTAAATCCAGTAGATAAAATAGCAATTGCAAGAAAAAAGTTTATTAATACTATTGCACCATATGCAAAAGAGGTTTATAAGCAGGATAAAATATTTGCTTCAATTACTTTAGCGCAGGCAATGCTGGAAAGTGGTACAGGCAGCTCTAAGTTAACAAAGAAAGCTAACAATCTATTTGGTATAAAGGCTAATAAATATTGGACAGGCAGGACAATACAAATGCCAACAAAAGAAAATTATAATGGAAAAGATGTAGTTGAAGTGGCAACTTTTCGTGCTTATGATAATTGGGATGAAAGTATTGAAGATCACACAAATTTTTTAAAGAAAAACAGCATTTATACACAGCATGGAGTATTTACAGCACCTAATTATGAAGCACAAGCAGAAGCAATTCAAGCGGCAGGTTATGCAACAGATCCAAACTATGCAAATCAGCTTATAGCATTAATAAAAAAATACAAGCTGTATAAGTATGATATGGATAAGTAACAATGCTTTGTCTCGTTAAATAATTTCTATAAATCTAAGTGGTGATTCTAAGCGAGTGCTTGCTTGAGGTATAGAAGGATAACGATCATATACGGGGGTTGGGATGTAATCCCATTATCCTTCTTTAACTTGTATTAGTCATCTATATATTAGCTCAAACTTCGTGCCTGTTTACTTGCTGAAAAAACGCTCAGATAATTGAAATATCTAAGTATTTTACAATTTTTGAACCAAGATTTATTAGGACTTTTTTAAATCGTTCCTTTAGCATTGTTACTTAGCCTCTACGGTGGTACAATGAAAAAATTCCTCCGTACCTACTGAATTTTAGGCGAGAATCTTTGTAACCAACTAAATATTTAAACAATATAGTTGTTACCATTAATTTGTTCTTTGAAATAGATAGACAATATGTAAGATTAAAAATAATAATACCAAGTTATCTTGTTAAACTGGAATTTAACTCACAGTGCAACTGACAGAGTACAGAGCACAGTGAAGGTGGATTTACCTTGTACTCTAAGCAAAACCTTAGATTTACAGAATAAATTTGGTATTAATCATTTCAAAGTTTCAAGTTGACTATATATATTGTGATTCATTTGAATTTATATATTCATGAGCCCATTCGGATAGATTTTCTAAAATAGGAACAAGAGTTTTTCCAGTATCAGTAAGGGAATATTCTACTCTAGGCGGTATTTCGTTGTATACAACTCTGTTAATAAGTCCATTTTCTTCAAGCGATTTAAGCTGTTGTGTGAGCATTTTTTGTGTTATTTTAGGCATTTTCTTTTTTAATTCTCCAAATCTTAAAGTACTTCTGCTCAAATACCAAAGAATAACTGGTTTCCACTTTCCTCCTATTATATCTAAAGTTAATTCCATGGAACATTGATATTCGGTATTTTTATAGCTTATCATTAGAAACATCTCCTCAAATAGTATACAAATGGTTACTATGCCACTTGTAAGTGCGTACTTGTTAGGTTTTACATTGATGTGTATTATTATAACGTAAGAGGTTTTCTTATACAAATTTCAAGTAAAATGAGGTGTAGATAGTGGAATTAATTAAAATAGAAAAAGAAAGATGTATTAAATGTGGAATGTGTACAAAGGTATGTCCAACAAAATTTTTACATATGGAGAAGAATGGAATAGACGAAAATTCTGAAAAAATTTGTATAGGTTGTGGACAATGTACTTCAGTATGTCCTAATAGTGCGATTGATAATATTAAAGCTCCTTTAGAAGAGCAAATTAAAATAGAAAAGTTTCCTGTTCTAGATGAAAAATTAGCAGAAGAATTTCTTAGATCACGTAGATCAATTCGCTGTTATAAAGATATCCCTGTAGAAAAAGAAAAGCTTACAAGGCTAGTTGATATTGCAAGGCTTGCTCCTACGGCAAGTAATAGCCAAGGAATTTCATATATTATTATTCAAAATAAAGAATTGCTTGGAAGATTAACGGAAATTGTTATGAAATGGATGGAAGAAGAAGTAAATAAATCATCAGGTTACTGGAGCTTTTCTGCCCATGTTCAAGATTACAAGGAGAATGGAAATGATATAATACTTAGGGATGCACCTAGCTTGATTTTAGGGATTGCTTCTAAGGATTTTAAGAATGGTAGACAAAATACAATTTCACAGTTTACCTATATGGAGCTTTTTGCCACAGCTTTAGGTCTAGGAAGTTGTTGGGCGGGATTATTTGAAATGTGTGCGTTTGCAGAGTGTGAACCTTTGTTGAATTTAATTAATATTCCAAAAGGTAAAGTGGTAACTGGTGCTGTTATGGTTGGATATCCTAAATACAAATTTCAGAGACTAGTTGATAGAAATCCTCTGAAAGTCAATTTTATTGAATAATGTACAAAATAAAAAGTGAGTTTTTTCACTTTTTATTTTTATATATGACAAAAGTAATGTCTATATATAAAATTCATGACCTACCTCAATGGTGGTATATTAAAATTCCCTGTATAATAAGCATGTAGGTTGAAGATGGAAGGAGTTTTAAAATGAATATTGTAGAAATAGCAAATGCCACTAAAAGATATGATGATAAGTTAGTTGTTGATAATATAAATATAGACATTGAAGAAGGAGAAATATTTGGTTTACTCGGACCTAATGGTGCGGGTAAATCAACTTTAATATCAATGATATGCGGACTTGTAAAAAAGGATAAGGGAATAATTAAGATAGGAAATTATGATATAGATAAGGAAAAAGTTAAGGCAAAGGAATACATAGGACTTGTTCCACAGGATATATGTCTTTATGAGGATTTATCAGGCTATGATAACTTAAAGTTTTGGGGAAGCATGTATAAGCTTAGAGGAGGCAAACTTAAGGAAAGAATAGAAGAGGTTGTCGAAGCGGCTGGACTTAATGAAAAAATAAAACAAAAGGTAAAAACTTATTCTGGTGGAATGAAAAGAAGGCTTAATATAGCAGCAGCAGTTATGCATCATCCACAAGTAATAATTATGGATGAGCCAACAGTGGGTATAGATCCTCAATCTAGAAATCATATACTTGAGTATACAATGAACTTAAATAAGGAGCTTGGAACAACAATAATTTACACAACTCACTATATGGAAGAAGCAGAACACATCTGCAGCAAACTTGCTATAATGGACGAAGGTAAGGTAATAGCTCATGGTACTAAGGAAGATATAAAGAGAATGGTTACAGATGAGGAAAATGCAAAAATTTCTGTTGAGGGTTATAAAGAGGAAATGGGAATTAAGCTTAAAGAAATAGATGGAGTTAGGAAAGTAACTTATTCATCAAAAGAAATAAATTTAGTGTTAAAAGATTCCAGCGAAAGTTTAAATTATGTTATTGAAAAGCTTATTAAATTCGGGGTGAAAATAAAAAATATAAATATGGAAGCACCTAGTCTTGAAAATGTATTTTTAAATTTGACTGGAAAAAGTCTTAGAGATTAGGAGGAAATAATATGTTTAAAGCTATGATAATAAAGGATTTAAAAAAGTTTGCAGCTAGTGTAAAGTTGCATATACTTTTAATATTAGTATTTCCAATAGCATTGTCGTTTATATATGGATTTTTGTATCAAAAGCAGGTTAACCCAGATAGAAATTTGACAAAGATTAAAGTTGCATTTATTGATGAGGATAAAAGCAATTATTCTAAAGGTATTGAGGATATTTTTAAGAATGATAAGCTTAAAAAGTTTATAGATTTTAATACTGAAACCAATATGGATGTTTTAAAGAAGAAGCTTAAAGATAGTAAAATTGATGCAGCTATAGAAATACCCAAAGACTTTTCTAATAAAGTTCAAGGTGGAAAAAAAGCAGATATTAAAATGATTAAGTCTCTGACCGCTGGAAATGAGACCGAAATAGTATATGGGATAATAAAATCCTACTTAGATGTTATAAATAATAACAGCATGGTCACAGAAACTTTAAAAAATGATATTGGTAGTCCTAGAAAAATTAATGAAATATCGTATAGGATAATACCTAATATAGTAAAACTCAGTACAGATAATTATTCAAAGATTAGCAATATAAAGCTTGACAAAAAGATCACAGCAAAACAATATTTTGCGGCATCTATGCTTGCTTTTATTGAATTTTATATTTTGCTCATACCAGTTACAATGATGATTAGAGAAGTTCAAGATGGAACTATAAATAGACTTATGTCTACCAGTGCAACTTATTTTAAAGTTTATGTTGAAAAGTTAGTACTAACCTTTGGAATATCTACTTTATTTATATCAACTTATATAATTATAAATTATATCCTGGGAAATGTATGGGATAAAAATATAATTGAAATTTTGACTATGATTGTACTTCAAGCATTTTTATTAACAGGAATAGCAGCAGTAGTGATGAATATATTTAAAAGCACAAAAACCTTAAATATGATTTGCGGACCGATTATAATGTTATTGGCTTTCTTTGGAGGAGCTTTTTACTATATTGATGATGCTTCACTTAAATTTAATTTTATGAAATTTACATTGAATTATTGGATTGGCAATGCATATAACAATTTAATGCTAGGAAACGGACTAGCTAGTATTACTTTAAACCTAAGCATAATTTTTATTGCAGGTGCAATTGCTATTATAATAGGAACTTTAATGGCGTGTAAAAAAAATAAAATTTACGGCTAAAATGGAGGAATTGATATGATATATATGGCATTGTTACATTTAAAAAGGCTTGTTATTCAAAGTAAAAGAGGATTATTGCTTACAATCTTAATGCCAACAGCTGTAGTTTGTCTTGTAGCATTTTTACTAGGTGGTGTTAAATCAGAGGTGTCAATAAGTATTGGCGTCGTAAATAACGATAGTGGATTAGAGGGAAACGGACTGTGCGAAAGGTTAGAAAAAGAAAATTTTGAAGTGCATAGGATTGCCAGTGAAGATGCAAAAATTAAAATAAAGAAGAATATAGAGGGAATTGTTTTGATAATTCCAAGAGATTTTACAGAAAGTATAAGGGACAGCAAAAAGCCATCAGTTGAAATTTTAAAAGCAGCAAGTGGAAATATGGATTCTTCAGTTGTAAATCAAATAAATGCATATATAGGGAAAAGAATGGTTTTATACAGAACTTCTAGTGAAATTATAAAAGCTGGAATCGCTATAGATAAAAGTAAATTTGATAGGGATATGAAAAGTGATTTTAATAAGGAATATGTTACCGTATCTTCAGAAAATGTATCAAATAGCACCCTTAGAAGTGTGGCAGGAACAGTATCCACAAATCTAATTGTAAGTTTTTTAATGTATTCCATGATGTACATTGTTATAGATTTGTATTCTTTAAAAAAAGAAAAAATACTTTTAAGAAGTTTATCTACACCAAATACAAATTCAAAGATAGCAGGTTCCATATTTTTAGCAATGTTTATGCTTTTATTTATGCAGTCTTTAACACTTGTTATTATAACAAAATTTGTATTCAATATGTATTGGGGAAAGTCTTTGTTTGCAGTAATGTTAGTGTTTTTGACACTTGACTTGGTAGTTTTAGGTGCAGGTCTTGTGGCAGCAAGATGGGCTAAAAGTGAAGATCAGATAGCACCAGTAGTATCTATTGTAGTTACATTAACTTGTGCTCTTGGTGGAAGCTTTATGCCTTTAGATCAAATTCCAAATCTACCAGCAATAATAAAGAAGATATCATATTTTACACCACAAAATTGGGCGATATCTGCATTGAATGATATAACAATTAGAAATGTTGGTGTTTATAACATTATCCCAAAGCTTTTGATATTAATCTTATTTGCAGGAGTGTTCTTTGCAGCAGGAGCAATACAATTTCGAGAAACCGCTAAGTAACAATGCTTCGTCACATTAAAGAAATTCTATAAATCTAAGGTTGAAGAATCATTCCTCCAGCATTGTTACTTACCTCTCACAGTAGTACAACAGAAAAATTCCTCCGTCTCTACGGAATTTTGGTGTGAATCTTTATAATGATAAACCATTGTGAAACTTAAAATTCATTTGTACCCAAATGCCGTCTTCTCGTCATTATGGTGTAAATGAATTTTAATAGTTGCCTGGTATATCTATAGTGGCATTATCTAATATTCCCAATCAATATTACTCCACAAAATCCTATACTTATGACAAAAGTAATGCTTACCAAGATTAAAATTATGACTTAGTTCAATGGTGGCACATAAAAAATCTTTGTATAATAAACTCATAAATTAAATGAGTGAGGGGATTTAAGGATGGAAACATTACTTTGTAAATTAGGATATAATGAAAAATTAAACTTTTTAAATAAAGGACGCTGTGGTATATGGCTTATATGGATTGGGGCTGTAATTATATTGGGTACTATTATTGGTGGGAGTAATTGCCTGAATCCACTGGTGTTTGGAGTAGGGTATAGTTTTGGTATGTTTATGATGCTTAAAAGTAAGTTTGTAAAAAAGCATTTTTCTCTTGGAGAAAACTCAAAATTTCAAAATAAAATATCCGGAATATCTATACTATTTATGTTTGTACTTATGTCATTAATATCAGGAAGGTATTTTGCTACTTATAACTATAGGATGATATGGCTTGGAGCCTTGCTTGCAACAGCAATTCATTTTATTCCATTTTCAATTGTTCATGGAAAACTTCTTTTAGTTTTATCAATTCCTTTAGCAATAAATGCATTAGTTGGAATGCTTGAACCAAGTGTTAACTTTTATTACTTTGGAATTATAGATGGCATCATAAAGATTTTATTTGGTATTATGCTTATAAAGACCAGAAAGACAATTAGTGAATAAAAAAGTAGAGGGAGTCTATATATGTCATATTTATTCTTAGTAGCTAGCTTAGTATGCAAACTATAAGCTTTTGGCAAAAGAAAATAATTGGTAGTGCTTTGAGGTTGTAATTAAAAACAATTGATTTGTCTTAACTAGGACAAGTCAATTGTTTTTTTATTACTAAGCTACTATTATTTTTTGATTTTATTTTTTATGTCAATTATGCGTTCATTCAATAATGGATGCATTTTATATGGAGCTATGTCGCATAAAGGTTCTAATACAAAAAGCCTTTCATGCATTCTTGGATGAGGTACTAGTATGTGTTCATCTTCTGTTACAATGCTATCATATAAAAGTATATCTAAATCAATTGTTCTTGGTCCCCAGTGTATTTTTCTTTCTCTTTTAAGCTTTTTTTCAACTTCAAGAAGAAAATCCATTAATTTTAAAGGTGACATTAAAGTTTCAATTTCAGCCGCTCCATTTATAAAATCATCCTGATCTAAATAACCTACAGGTGCAGTTTCATAAAAATTTGAAACTTTGTTTATGTGGCATAATTGATTTTTATCAATTAAATTTAAAGCATCATTTAAGTTCTTTTTCTTATCTCCGAGATTAGAACCAAGGGCAATGTATACAGTATGCCAAGAGCGTTCTATTTGAACAGCAACATAGTTTACTGTTTTTAAAATTGGAGCCCAAGGTTTTTTTAAAGTTAGTTTTACTGATTTTATCATAGGATAATGTACTAAAATATATCCTGCAGTTTTTTCAGCAGCGGTTTCTATAAGGTCATATTTTGTTCTTTTAAACTCATTTTCAATATCTATACAAAGCTTTGCATAATTTACTGTTTCGTTTAAGTTATCTTCGGTACTAGCTTTTTCTAAATCAAGCAGGAGCTCAAAAGACAATAAAAATTTTTGCCCTAAATTTTTCTCTTCTTTTAAAACACCATGATGTGCAAATATTTCTAAATCTTTTATAATTATTTTATCCAAGCTATTATCTCCTTACTATGGCATCGGCAACCATGCATTCTCTCTTGTTTTCAAGAACATCATGAACTCTTACAAAATCGCAGCCCTTCATTACACCTATAACAGATGTGGCTGCTGTTCCTTCAACCCTTTCTTCTGGTGGCAAATCAAGTATTTTACCTATAGTTGATTTTCTAGATGTACCTAAGAGAATAGGATATCCAAGAACTTTAAGTTTTTCAAGGTTATTCATTAAAATTAGATTTTCATCAAAATCCTTTGCAAAGCCAATGCCAGGATCTACAATTATATTTTCCTCTTGAACTCCAGCATTTAAAGCTATAGCTATACTTTCTCTGAGATCGTATATTACATCATCAACTAAATTTTTATAGTTTCTGTTATCCCTGTTGTGCATAAGGCAGCATGGAACATTATATTTTGCAGCAACCTCTGCTATATAAGGATCCTTCTTAAAACCCCAAACGTCGTTTATAAGATTGGCACCAGCTTTTATTGCAAGTTCTGCAGTTTTACCCTTGTAGGTATCTATAGATATAGGAATATCAAATTCTTTAGACAGAACTTCAATTACAGGAACAACTCGTTTAATTTCATCCTCCAGGCTAACAGGGGTATGAGATGGCCTTGTAGATTCTCCTCCAATATCTATTATATCTGCACCTTCATCAATCATTTGTTTTGCGTGTTTTAATGCAGACTCTATACTGTTGAATTTTCCGCCATCAGAGAATGAGTCAGGGGTTACATTTAAAATTCCCATTATATAAGTTCTTTTTCCTATAATAAAATTTTTATTTCCAATTATCATATTTTCACCTCAATAAGTTATAATGAAATTTTTTTTATCATCACTCCAATTGCATTTTTTTATGGCTTTACAGTTGAAGCAGTTTCTTGAGAGCTTATCGCTTTTATAAAGTATTGAACTTAAAGTTGAAGCTTCAGTTTTCTTTCTGTGATTTTTTATTGCATTAGTTACTAAGTTTATTTCCGAATCATTAAAATTAGAGACTTTCAAGATTTCTACAGCAAGTTTTGCACTTGCCTCGTTGTGAGGAATATTACTTTCATACTGCTGCCATTTGCCAATGTCGTGTAGAAGTGCGGCAGCATAAATTATATCCTTTTTTAAATTTAGTTTCTCTTCAAGTGATATTATGTATGCAATTCTAGCAACATCTAAAAAGTGATTTATGTTGTGATGGCAAAATTCTCTATGTTTTTCTAAACTTTCATTTTTATTAAGATATTTATTGAATTTGTCATTTCTCAATATTAAATTTATTCTATCATTTGTATTCATAGCTAGCTCCTCTAGAGAGTTTTTTAATATTATACCATAAAAAATATGATGTTCATTAGTTATGGAGTTTTTGCAAAAAATTAAATTAATAAATTGATAAAATAATGTAAATAAATATACCATATTATGTGTACCTTTAATATAATAATATCAAAAGTATAGATTATGGAGTTCAATTGTAATATAATAATAAGTGTAAGCAAAATGAAATTAATGCATTTGCAAGTTAAGTTATATGTGGAAATGTATGTTTATCATTTTTCATAGAGAAATAGATAATTTTAAAATATGGTAATAAGAGGTACAGTTATGGAAAATAAGATTAAAGCAGTATTTATTGATAGAGATGGAACTATGGGGGGAGGCAGTGAGGTAATTTATCCTGGAGATTTTAAATTATATTCATTTACAAAAGAGGCCTTTAAAATCCTTAAACATCACAAAGTAAAAATTTTTGCATTTACCAATCAACCGGGAATTTCGCTTGGAAAAGCTACGCTTGGAAACTTTGTAGAAGAGTTATTAGGCTTTGGATTGGACAATGTATATATATGCCCTCATAGTCCTAGTCAACACTGCAGTTGTAGAAAACCTGAAACGGGATTATTGTTAAAAGCATCAGATGAATATAAATTAGATTTTTCACAGTGTATGATAATTGGAGATAGATTAACTGATATGCAGGCAGCTGAAAAGGTATATGCACATAAAATTTTAGTAAGAACTGGTGTTGGAGCAGATTCTTTGAAAGCAAATAAAGATAACGAAAAAAATGTACAAATTGATTATTTAGCTAAGAATCTTTTAGATGCTGTGAAATGGATGGTAGTAGAAAATTATCTGTAAAACAGGGTAAAGAGTAGAGTGAATGTGGATTTATTTTTTGTTTTTCTTAGGTAAATCTTAAAACTTATATATTGTCAGCTTTTCTGAACATCATTTACTCTACTCTTTAATTTGTTTTTTTATCTTATTATTGTAACTTGTTTATTAGCACAATCTATCTTTAGGATGTTTGCAGTGGACCATTTGTTATATAAAGTTTCACCAGCGCCAATAACTGCAGGAATACCAAGTTCTCCGGCTCTTATTGCCATGTGAGAATTTATTCCACCATACATTGTAATAAATCCGGCAATGTCATGCAAAAATATCCAATCATATCCTGGGTCCGCATTCGGAATCATTAATATGCTGTTCTTAAGATTTTGTTTAGAATTATTTATGCTCTCAATTTTTGATATCACTGATTTTTGTGTAATAAAATTAGGCTCCGACATTGGAACATGAAACGCTAAAACATCATCACAATTAACTATAAGTGAAGGAAGTATAACTTGTTTTGTAGTCTCATACTTTTTCTTACCTTCATTTATGCTATTAGCTAGAGTTAATCTTATATTTTGACTTGAAGAATATAATTCATTTATACAATTAATATTTGCATAGGAACAATCTTCAGCTGTAAAATTATTTTCTAGGCTAAGTTGTTTGAATAGTGAAAGAGCATCGCTTAAATTATGTGTGAAAATAAATTTCGAATATTCTCTAAATTCTATAGAACTTTTAATAAAATCAAATAATTCAGTACAATTAAAATTTAAATTATGTGCTTTTAGTAGTTTATCTATTTTGGTCATTTGAGTTGAAGATAGCTCAAAGTTCGCATTATCGTAATTTTTTTTGCTGCTTACAGTATTCCAATCAAAGTATAATTCGGGATTTTCATCATATCTTGAAGAAAGAATATCATATGTTCCTGGTCTCAAGTGACCATATTTGTTTAAAAATTCTTGTTTACTTATATGGTTAAAATCATATCGAATGTTAGAACTTACAGTATTAAGTGATTTCATAAAGCATTGATACTCGTATTGAGATAAGATTCCATTGTCAACCATGGAATTTAATAATTCTATAGCTATGAATCCACATCGTGCCAATCCTGCGAATGGAAGAGCGCCATATAGGCTGCAGTCTTTAAGTAACCAGTATATTTTAGAAATTAAATCTAAATTACTATTATAAATTGATTCTCTACGATCTTTTAATTCCATAATTTTTTTAATATCATTTTTCCATAGCTGATTACTTCCATTTATGATATTATTGGTTAGTTTTTGAAGGCTTTCACTTAACTCTTTACATTCATTTTTGTTAAAACCTTTACATAAAAGCTTACTGAGCCTTTTTTCTGTATCAAAGGTGTAACACGAGAATACTATTTTAAATTCAATTTTATCATGATAGTTAGGATGCTTTATAAGAGCATCTATATAATAATCAACCAATTTTTCACACAGATTTTTTGATAGATTAGCTGGTAAAAATGAGTTGAAGCTTATTCGTAAGTCTATATATGGCAGCCCGTAAAAATCTATTAATAATGGAAAACCTATAACATTTTTATATCCATAGTTATTTCTTTGATAGGCCCAAATCTCATCTGTAATTATTTTTTTATAAAGGGATAGCGCTAGCGGTTTTGGTTTAATGCCTATCATTTCAGCAGGATTCCAATCAGCCATTACACCATAAATAGTTTTATTTCCATATAAATAAGGATGCCTTAAATTTAGTTGGGATATTTTCTTTCTTAATTCGTAAATAAATTCTTTATTTTTGTTAGTTTCGTTGGCTAAGTTTACAATAAGTGGTCTTACTTGAAAAAGGTATAAGTCGTAAGCATCATCAAAAGCAAATTCAATATCTAAGGAGTCTGTAGAAAATAAAGCTTCAAGTTCACTGATTAAATTTATAACGCGAAGAAGATTTTTGTCAATGTTAGGAACTGTTTTTGAATGTTTATAGTAATAAAATGTTTTTAAATTATTAGTTTTACCAGAGGTTACTGAATCTGTAGTGTAGGTATAATCATCATAGTTTATAACAATGTAGTCACCACAAGAATTAGGATCCTTGCTAAAAGCAACACCGCTCATTCTTACTTTTTTTAGCATAGGCTGAATAAAAACTTGATCCTTTAAATTTAAACCCTTGTAAGAATCTATAACCTTTGTAATTGCATCGCATATTTGATTTTCACCAATAACATTTGAAATTGAAAGAAAGCATCCAGCTAATGAATGGATTGAATTATCTTCAGACATGGAGCTACTCCTTACTATTAGCGGAAGATCAATCCAATTTTTTTCTTTAACTAAAGAAATTATTTTTTTGCTATTGTTAATCCATTCACTTACTGTTAAACGTATTTGAGGAATAATTTTAGCGTTAACAATAACTGTAGATAAATATTCAAGTGTTTCAGATTTTGTACCAAAACTAACCATACTATTTCCTCCCTTAACCATAAATTATCGAATAAAAATAGCTTTTAAAGATATAAAATTTATTTTTAGAGAAAAGTACGTAATCTAAAATTATATATCTAATCAACTGTGTTTAAAGATAAACTACCTTGAAACTTGAAAGTTATTTGTACCACAATGCCATCTTATGGCAATTGTGGTGCACATGAATTTCAATAGTTGAAGTGGTTTATTTATGACGAGTAACAACCAATATATTAATATTAATCTATTTGGTTTTAAATTACAATATTTTGTAATAAAGATGAATCACACTTAAACTTCAAATCTATTTGGTTGCATTTTTTTCCCTAATGTGGTAAATTAAAAATGTAAAATTTAATATCGCAACTGGGGAGCCTGTTGACAGGCTGAGAGTGGAATGTGATTCCAGACCCTCATAACCTGATTTGGATAATGCCAACGTAGGGAATAGTTAGTTCATATTTAACATAAAGTTCTGCGCAGAATTTGTGTATTTATGATATTAAAAATAGTAGATTATGAGGGAAACAGTTTTTGTTTCTCTCTTTTTGATTTTACTAGAAATCTTATTTATCAAAAGCAAAGAGGTGACTTAATGATAGTAAATGGAAAGAAAATGGATTTTAAACAGGGTATTACTGTTACAGAATTGCTAAATGAAATTAAGGTTGATAGGGATAAGGTAGTCGTAGAAGTAGATTTAGAGATAATAGATAGAAATGAGTATAGTCAGAAAAAGCTGTTTACAGCATCAAAAGTAGAAGTAATAAGATTCGTTGGAGGCGGCTAAATTGAAAGTTTATGTCAATGGAAAAATAAAAGAAATCTCAAGCAAAAGTACACTTTTTAGCATTAAAGAGGAAATAAAAAAAGATGCAGATGTAGTCGTATATAATGGATTCATTATGAAAAAGAACATTTATTTAAAGGATGGGGATAGGGTTGTACTTATAAAAAAAGGTGAGCTTCCAAGTAAAGAAGAAATGGAAGCGCAGCTTGTGGCAAGGCATACACCTAAGGTTCACGAAAAGATTAAGAAGGTTTCTGTTGGTGTAGCTGGGCTTGGAGGGCTTGGATCAAATGCAGCGGTATCGCTCGCAAGAATAGGTATTGGAAGGCTTTTATTAGTTGACTTTGATGTAGTTGAACCAAGTAATTTAAATAGACAGCAGTATTTTGTGAAACACATAGGTATGAAAAAAACTGATGCCTTAAAAGAGATAATATCTTGGTGCAATCCTTTTGTAAAGGTTGAAACCTTAGATACATTTATAGATGAAAGCAATGTAGTAGATATTTTTAAAGATGTGGATATGATTATTGAAGCCTTCGATAATCCCGTTTCAAAGGCAGTACTTACAAATGCTGTTCTTACAAAAATGAAGGATAAAAAGATTGTTGCAGCTTCAGGCATGGCTGGATATTTTTCCAGCAATACAATATGTACAACTAAAATAAATGATAGGTTTTATTTAGTTGGAGATAGAGAAAATGGTGCACAGCCAGGGAACGGACTTATGTCACCAAGAGTTTCTATAGCGGCAAATCATGAGGCAAATGCAGTGCTTAGAATAATAATGAATGAAAAATAGGAGGGGTTTATAAATGGAGGAACTTATCATAGGAGGAGTTAAGCTTAAAAATAGACTTTTCGTTGGAACAGGTAAGTTAAGCTCAAATGAAATAATTCCAAGGATAATGGAAAGATCAAAGGCGGAGGTCATAACTGTTGCACTTAGAAGGGTAGATGAAACTTCGTCAGAAGATGATAACATACTTAATTTTGTAAATAAAGATTTAATACTTTTGCCAAATACGTCGGGTGCTAGAACCGCAGAAGAAGCAATAAGACTTGCTAGAATTGCAAAAGCAGTAGGCTGTGGAAATTGGATTAAGATAGAAGTTATCTCAGATAATAAATATTTACTTCCAGATAATTATGAAACTATAAAAGCAACAGAAGTACTTGCAGAGGAAGGCTTTATTGTACTTCCATATATAAATCCGGACTTAATGGATGCTAGAAGACTCGTTAGTGCAGGTGCAGCTGCGGTAATGCCACTTGGAGCGCCTATCGGAACAAATAGAGGGCTTAGAACTAAGGAAATGATAAAGATTTTAATAGAAGAAATAAATGAGGTGCCTGTAATTGTTGATGCAGGAATAGGTAAACCATCAGATGCAGCACTTGCTATGGAAATGGGTGCTGATGCTGTTCTTGTAAATACAGCTATAGCAACAGCTGATAATCCTGTTTTAATGGCAGAGGCATTTTCACTTGCAGTTGAAGCAGGAAGAAAAGCATATACAGCGAAACTTGGTGCTGAAAGAGAATATGCTGAGGCTTCATCACCACTTACTGGATTTTTAAGATAGGAAGTGTAAAAATGAGTTTTTATGAAAAATTACAGGAGTATAAAGAATTTGATTTTGAAGATTTTTTTTCTAAGACAAGGGAAAGTGATATAGAAAAAATTCTGTGCAAGGATAATGTAGACGAAATTGATTTTTTAAGACTTTTATCTCCAGCAGCAGAAAGTTACCTAGAACCTCTAGCTCAAAAGGTGAGGAAATTATCCTTGAGGAATTTTGGAAAAACAGTAGTACTATATACACCAATGTATATTGCAAATTACTGTGTAAATGGCTGTGCGTACTGTGGTTATAATGTAACAAATAAAATATCAAGAAAGCAGCTTACTTTTGAAGAAATAGAAAAGGAAGCTAAAGCTATATATGAGTCTGGCATGAGAAATATAATAGTTTTAACTGGAGAATCAAAGTTTCATACACCAGTAACGTATATAAGAGATGCTATAAAAATATTAAAGAAATATTTCAGTTCTATATGTATAGAAATATACCCGTTAGAAGTTGACGAATATAAGGAACTTGTTGCTGCAGGAGCAGATAGTCTTACAATTTATCAAGAAACTTATAATGAAGAAAAATACGATAAGGTTCATTTGAGTGGACCTAAAAAGAATTTTAAATTTAGACTTGATGCACCGGAAAGAGTATGTAGGGCAGGGATTCATTCAATAGGAACAGGAGCGCTTCTTGGATTATATAAATGGAGAAGTGAGGCATTTTTTACAGGACTTCATGCTGCTTATATTCAAAATAAATTTCCAGGTGTTGAGATATCAATGTCTGCACCTAGAATAAGGCCACATGCAGGAAGCTTTAGTGACATATATGAGGTTAATGATAAAAATATTGTACAAGTGATTTTAGCATACAAGCTGTTTTTACCAAGAGCAGGTACAAATATAACTACAAGGGAACCGGCTAAATTTAGAGATAGTCTTATTCCTATAGGAGTAACAAAGATGTCAGCAGGTGTATCTACGGAAGTTGGAGGACATTCATGTAAGGATAAAGGGGAAGGTCAGTTTGATACAAATGATAAAAGAAGTGTTAAGGAAGTTTATGATGCAATAAAGGGTTTGGGATATAACCCAGTATTTAAGGATTTTCAAAGTACACTATGATATATGTTGTTACAAATAGAAAATTAGTAGCAAAGGGAAGCTTATGTGATAGACTTGAAAAAGCACTTCAATATGGTGCTAAAAATATAATTTTAAGAGAAAAAGATCTTAAATATCATGAACTTTATAAATTAGCTCACAAAGTAAAAGTTATTACGGAAAGATATAATGCTAGGTTGATTGTCAATGGAAGTTTAAGGGTAGCTGAAGAAATTGATGCTTATGCATATCATACAGGCTTTGAGAGTTTCATGAGACAAGAAAAAATTAATATAAAAACGGGAGTATCGGTTCACAGCTTGGAAGAGGCAATTGAAGCTGAAAAAAATGGCGCAGCATATTTGCTTTGCGGAAATGTATATGAAACAGCTTGTAAGCCGGGGGTAAAAGGAAAAGGATTAAATTATATTAGGAAAATCGTAACAAAAGTAACTGTGCCTGTAATTGCCATTGGGGGCATTAGTGAAAAAAATGCAAGAGATGTAATTAAAGCTGGGGCTAAGGGGCTTGCTATAATGTCTTCTGCTATGGATGAACCTTTAATTGTAGAGAAAATTATAAAAGAGATTTAGCTTAGAATTAATAAAAGTGGAAAGGAATGTCCTTTTCACTTTTATTTTTTTGGTGCAGGAAGAGGTATTGTATTTTCTAATGCAAATATAAATGCTTGTGTTGGACTTTGTCCAGAATTATGTGCAATTTGATAGTTAGCAAATAATTTTGCGTAGTTATAATACTGACCGCTAAATTCATATACCATAAATGTTGGATGATCTTCTGTGGCTGTTATTAAAGCATCTAATTTTGATTCTTCAGATTGAAGATCTGCATTACTATAAAGTATAGGTGGAGTTTTGGAAATATCATAGAAATCTCTATTTGCAGCCATTGCTGATTTTGGAGTAGCTAATAGTAAAATAGCAGCACATATTGCTGAAAAAAGAAGAGTCGGCTTTTTTAGATTTATCAATTTAAATTCCTCCTAGTTATTGGATTATACACAATAATTATACTATTTTTCTATTATTAATTCTATAGCCCCAATTAATAATAGAACTTGATTATGGAAAAAATAAATATTAATTCACGGTAAGGAGTAAAATATTTTGGAATGGATAGAGGAATATAAAAGATTATTTTTTGCAGGAAAAAAGGATGAAGCATATAAATTAAAATACGATAACTTTCCTAAAAGATTATATAAATATGAGGTTATAGATGAAGAAAAAATAAATACACTTATAAATAATGAACTTTGGTTTTCAAATCCAGATGATTTTAATGATCCTTTTGATTCATGTGGAATATGCTTTGATGAAGGAGAAATAAAAAAACACTTAAAGGGCATTAATGTGACGAAATTAATTGATTCCTTTAAAACAGATGTTAAGATTTCTTGCTTTTCTGAGGAAATTAATAGTATGCCTATGTGGACACACTATGCGGGAAATCATGAGGGCATGTGTGCGGAATATGATTTTTCTAAAATTAATTATACAAATAGATTTTCGAAGTATTTATTTCCTGTAGTATATCAAACAGAAAGATATGATATAACTGACATTTTAAAGGATTTAATTAATGATAAAACAGAAGATGCTGCATACATGCTTTTTTTTATGATGCAGATAAAGCATATAAGCTGGAATTATGAAAAGGAATGGAGAATAATACTTAAGGATGAAAAAATACATAACAAGGTTGAATTTCCAATAAGGCCAAGTGCACTTTACTTGGGATTGAACTGCAAAGGTGAAAACGTTGAAACTATAAAAAAATTAGCGCATAATACAATAGGATGTCCTATATATAAATTAGAAAAAACAAATGATAAGCTATTTAAATTTAAAAGTATATGTATTGATAAGTGAAAGTATAGGACTTATATAAGCATAAATTAAATATAATACGGAGGTTGCTAAGATGTATCCATTAAAATTTGAAAATTTATATTACGAAAAAATATGGGGTGGAAGAGATCTAGAGCAGTTTAGAGATAATCTTCCAGCTGGAAATATAGGAGAGAGCTGGGATGTTGCTTGCCATAAAAATGGAACTAGCATTGTAGCAAATGGAGAATTTAAAGGAAAAAGGCTTGATGATTTAATAAAGGAAAAGGGGAGTGAACTTATAGGAACAAAGATAAGTTCAGATTGGTTTCCTCTTCTTATAAAACTAATAAATGCTAAGGACAAACTTTCAGTTCAAGTTCATCCAAATGATGAGTATGCAAAAAAAGTAGAAGGTGATATGGGTAAAACTGAAGTTTGGTATGTTGTTGAGGCATTTGAAGGTGCTAATTTAGTAGTTGGAACAAAAGGAAATTGTACGAAGGAACAACTTAAAGAAGCACTTGAAAAAGATCAGCTTGATGAATATATGAATAAAATCCCTGTTAAGAAGGGTGATGTATATCTAGTAAGAAGTGGTATGATTCATGCTATAGGTGAAGGTGTCATAGTAGCAGAAATTCAGCAGAATAGCGATACTACATATAGAGTTTCTGATTACAATAGAGGAAGAGAAATACATGTAAAAAAAGCACTTGATGTAATAGATTTAAGTCTTCGCGGTAAAAAAAGTGAAGGAATAAAGATTAAAAAAGATGGATATGAAAAAACATATTTATGTCTTGGAAGAGATTTTTCGCTAGAGTTATATGATTTTAAGGATGAACTTGCAGAGAAAAGTGATGAAGAGAGATTTTATATATTTACTTGTGTTGATGGTGAAGGAAAAATTTTTTATGGACAAAACAACAGTAAAAGTGAAGTTGTAAATTATGGAGATAGTATTTTAATTCCTGCAGGTACAGGTAATTATATCTTTAAAGGAAATATGAAATTATTGAAGAGCTATGTACCAGATGTTGAAAAAGTTCAAAGAGAAATACTTGGAGAGATAAGGTATTAAAAAAGCAAAGAGTAAAGGATTAGTTGATATTATCTTTTACTCTTTGCTTTTTTATAAGGATGAAATATATGCTTAGCGAAACAATAGATTTATGGAGGAAATGCAGATTTTAAGGTAACTATAAATATCATAACTTACTAAAAATAACTGTGGAGAACTTATAATTATGGTATTCACAGTTATTTTTTTATAAAGAAGATTAGGTACCTAATCTTTTTGTTGACTTTTAATTATATGGCTGATATACTAAAAACAAGTTAGGTACCTAACTTGTTTTAGGGAGAAGGAGAAAAAATTTATGGCAAGTATAGATTTAAATAACTTATACCATGCTCTACATAATTTGGTAAAACAAATGCATCGTGCCGCACATAAAGATTATTGCATGAAAGGTGTAATTTATCATGGTCAAGCAAAGTTACTTGCAGAGGTTTCTGGAAACGATGGTGCTAGTCAAAAAGAATTAGCAAAAAAATTGGATGTTAGACCATCGTCAATGACAGAAATGCTTAGTAAGCTTGAAAATAATGGTTTCATTTTTCGAAAACAGGATCAAAAGGATCAACGTGTGAGTCATATTCATTTAACTGATGAAGGTAAAAAAATTGTTGAACATATAGAGAAAACCAAAGACGAATTTGAAGAAAAATTTTTTAGTGCACTAACAGAAGAAGAGAAAGAGCAATTTTTTGTATTAATTAAAAAATTATGTTTAGGATTGGAAAATGACAATAATAATGATTATAAAAATTTTCATCATTGTAGAGAACATCATCATAGACATTTTCATCATACGCACAATTATGATTTTGATGGGAGAGATAAATTTTAACTATAATTAATTTAAATAGGGATGAGTATTATGAATTTATTAGACGAATTTAAAACTACGTTAAAAGAAAAAGGTTACAAGGTAACGCTTCAAA
Source organism: Clostridium neuense (assembly GCF_045310695.1). Classification (NCBI taxonomy): domain Bacteria; kingdom Bacillati; phylum Bacillota; class Clostridia; order Eubacteriales; family Clostridiaceae; genus Clostridium; species Clostridium neuense. Next base: position 233,799 of record NZ_JBJIAA010000006.1, on the reverse strand, counting down.
GAGAAAAAATACTGGATACTGTTATTAAAAATGAACATAGCCAACTGACATCAGAAGAAATTTACAATATTATTAAAAAGGATTATCCTAATATGGGTATAGCAACAATTTATAGAACTATGCATATATTTGAAGATGCAAATATAGTACGTAAATTTGATAATGATGAAAATGGAGTAAGATATGAATTAATAGACATGAACGATAAGTATCAGCATCCCCACTTTATATGTACAAAGTGTGGAGAAATATTTGCTGTAAAAGATTTTAATCTAAATTTAATAGAAAATGAGTTAAAGAAAAGTTATAAATTTGAAATAGTTAATTATGATGTTAAGGTTTATGGAATATGTCCTAAATGTTTAAAGATACAGTAGTGTTATCCAATAGAATTTAAATTTTAAGGTGGAATATAATTTAGAATAAAGCTTTACAATTATATATATTGTGTATATAATTAAGTCGTATTTTAAAATTTAATATATTGTATTGCGGGGGGACCATTTGGTTGAGAAGGTTAAAACCTGACCCTTTGAACTTGAAGTAGTTAAAACTACCGTAGGGAGCAAAGCGAATTTGTTTATTTTCTTTGAAATAAATGCTTACCTAAAAAGTAAGCATTTTTTATTTGCATAATTTCATTAAGAATGCATATAAGCTTAGGCATATTCAATTCTATTTCCAAGTTCATTTTCCTCCGAGATACAAGAATAAAAAAGGAGGAACTTATCTATGAAAAAGGTATTAACAATTGCTGGCTCAGATTCTAGTGGTGGTGCAGGCATTCAAGCAGATTTAAAGACATTTTCAGCACATGGAGTTTTTGGAATGAGTGTAATAGCAGCGGTTACAGCTCAAAATACTAAGGAAGTTATTGATGTTCAAAATATAAGTCCAGATATTATTGGAAAGCAAATTGATGCTATTTTTGACGATATTGAAGTTGATGCAGTAAAAATAGGCATGATATCCGAAATTGAAGGTATAAATGTAGTTTCAGAGAAGCTAAGAAAGTACAAACCACGCAATGTTGTTTTAGATCCTGTTATGGTATCAAAATCAGGATATTCTCTTATGAATCCAAATTCTGTTGAGACGCTTATAAAAGAACTTATACCAATCGTATCAGTGGTAACACCTAATATACCAGAAGCAGAAATAATAGCAAATATTAAGATTGAAACTATTTCTGATATGGAGAAGGCAGCGAAAATAATATATAATATGGGACCTAAAAATGTATTAATAAAAGGTGGGCACTTAACTGGTGATGCTACGGATGTTTTATATGATGGTAAAAATTTTGTTTATTTAAAGAATGAGAGAATTAATACAAAAAATACTCATGGTACAGGCTGCACACTTTCTTCTTCAATAGCATCAAATTTAGCATTGGGAATGAATATAAAGGAAGCTGTAGAAAATGCTAAAAAGTACATAACAACTGCTATAGAGCATTCACTTTCTATAGGACATGGCTCAGGGCCAACTAATCATTTTTATACATTATATAAAAAGGCTGGATTAAATTATGAGTAAAACGAAAGATAAATTGTATTTTTGGGACTTTGCACTTTTATGGTGTGGTGCGGCTATTTCTATAGCTGAAATTTTAACAGGTGGATCAATAGCTGCTTTAGGCTTTAAAAAGGGATTAATTGCAATAATACTCGGGCATCTTATTGGTACAGCAATATTTATATTTGCAGGTATAATCGGTACTCGTGAGAAAGTCCCTGCAATTACCTCTACAAGAATATCTTTTGGCTTGTATGGCACATATTTGTTTTCAATATTAAATGTGCTTCAGCTTCTTGGTTGGACAGCAGTTATGATAAATTCCTGTGCTCAGTCCTTAAATTTAATAAGTAAAACAATGTGGTCTATAAATAATATTCCACTTTGGAGTGTACTTACAGCAGTGCTTATTATACTGGTTATAGCTTTTGGAATGACTGGCTTTAAAAAAATTAATACTTTAGCAGTAGTGCTTTTGTTTGCACTTACACTTGTACTTGGCTGGGTTGTTTTTAGAAGTGGAAAACTTTTCTCGCAACCTTCTGGTGGAAGTATGTCTTTTGGAAGTGCACTTGAACTTGTAATTGCAATGCCTCTTTCATGGCTTCCTATGGTTGCAGACTATACAAGATTTGCAGAAAGCGAAAAAGAAGGTGCTTTTGGCAGCTTTTTAGGATATTTTATTGGAAGCTCTTGGATGTTTATTATAGGTCTTGGAGCAGCTATTGTTTCAAAAAATCCTGATCCTTCCACTATGATGCTTGCTGCAAATCTTGGAATATCAGCCTTTGGAATTGTTGTACTTTCAACAGTAACAACTACATTTATGGATGCATATTCAGCTGGAGTTACATTTTTAAATATAGTTCCAAAGTTTAATGAAAAAGCTGCAGCTATAGTTATAACAATAATAGGAACGGCAGCATCACTATTAGTTAATATGGACAATTATACGAACTTTCTTTACATAATAGGTTCAGTTTTTGCTCCATTGTTTGCAGTACTTTTAACAGATTATTTCATAATAAAAAAGCATACGAAAATAGAGGACAAACTTCTGTTAAATATTGGTGCTGTTATAGTATGGGCAATAGGAGTAGCTGTTTATTATTTGTTTATAAGATTAGATTTCATATTTGGTGCAACACTGCCAAGCATGCTAATAACAGGTTTATTATATTTTATTAGTTGGAGGTATATAAGTAAATGGAAGTTAATGAAAAATTCAAAGAACTTTTATGCAGCGTAAAGGAGAAGAAACCTCTTGTACATCATATAACTAACTATGTTACAGTAAATGACTGCGCAAACATAGTTTTAGCAGTTGGCGGTTCTCCAGTAATGGCAGATGATATAAACGAAGTTGAGGATATGGTGTCTATTGCCTCAAGCCTTGTAATTAACATTGGAACATTAAATAGTAGAACTATAGAAGCTATGGTAAAGGCGGGGAAAAGAGCAAATAAACTTGGGATTCCGGTGGTACTAGATCCTGTTGGAGTGGGGGCAACACCATATAGAAAGGAAACAGCCTTAAGACTCATAAAAGAAATTAAATTTGCTGTAATTAGAGGTAATTTAGCAGAAATAAAAATATTATGCGGTATGAATGCAGCTTCAAAGGGTGTTGATTCTGAAGAAACTCTTACAGATGATGCAAAAGAAGTTGCTAAGGTTTGTGCAAAAAATTTAAATACAGTTGTTGCAATTACCGGAGTGAATGATTATGTGTCTGATGGAAATAAAGTTATGGTTCTTAAAAATGGAACTAAAATGCTTACAACTGTTACTGGAACAGGCTGCATGACTACATCGCTTGTAGGTACATATTGTGGTGTTACGAAGGATTATTTATTAGCAGCTGCAGCAGGAATTTTAACTATGAGTATGTCAGGAGAAAAAGCATATGAAAAGCTTACAGAAGCCGAAGGTAGTGGGAATTTTAGAGTAAGACTTATAGATGAAGTTTTTAAGCTTAAAGGTGAAGATTTTATGAGGAGAGGTAGTATAAATGAAGTATGTTAATTATAGTTTGTATCTTGTAACTGAGAGAAGCTTACTTTGTGGTATTGAGTTAGAGCAGGCAGTAGAAGAGGCTATATTGGGAGGGACAACCCTTGTACAATTAAGAGAAAAAAACATTTCAACTATGGATTTTTATAAAATTGCGGTAGATATTAAAAAGGTTACAGATAAATACAATGTGCCACTTATAATCGATGATAGATTAGACATAGCATTAGCAGTTGATGCTGCTGGAATTCATGTAGGGCAAAGTGATATGCCTTGTGATATAGCAAGGAAGCTTGTCGGCAAAGATAAAATAGTTGGAGTTTCAGCTGGCAGTGTTGAGGAAGCCTTAAAAGCACAAAAAGATGGGGCAGATTATCTTGGAGTAGGAGCAGTTTTTCCAACGGGAACTAAAAAAGATGCTACAGATGTTAGTATTGAAACTTTAAAAGAAATAGTAGAAAAAGTTAATATTCCAGTTGTTGCAATTGGTGGTGTAAGTGCAGATAATGTAGATAAACTTGCAGATACAGGTATTGATGGGATTTCTGTTATTTCAGCCATACTTGGTAAAAAGGATGTTAGAAAAGCGGCGAAGGAACTAAAGGAAGCGGTTGAAAAGTTTGTTAGTTAGTAACTAAATTTTTACGAGTTAAAAATGTTGTGAACTAACTTAATCATTGCACAGTGCACAGCTCACAATTCACAGTGAAGGATGATTTATCTTCCTCTCGTCAGATAAATCTAAAATTATATAAAAAACTGGTATGATGCTTGGCTGGTAAAGCGAATATAATAATGCATTATCTTGAAATGGCGTCAGCAATAAGCTTTAGATTTTCTGTAGCAAAGTGGAAGAAAATCATCCTAAACTGTGAACTGTGCATTGTGAATTGTGAACTGATTTAGTTTGCATTCTTTATACTTTCACAATCTCTCACTTAGATTTATTAAAGATACTGCCACTTTCGAATGGTGCACCGTGGCCCGGATATACCATTTTTATATCCATAGCTTTTAATCTATCAATGCTTTTGCTGAGAATTGAGAAGTCTAAAGCATTTAATGCGGCAGTGGGCTTTTTTAAATTTGCATATGTGTCGCCAACAATTAGGCTGTTATCTTCGGTTAAGATGCCAATTGACCCATAGGTATGTCCAGGTAAATGAATAATTTTGCAGTGAAAACCGTACTTTAGTAAGCTATCACCCTCATCGATAATAATATCTGGTTTGAATTTTTCAAAATCATTGAGTGTCTTCTGAGAAATTTTTTTTAATTGCTTTTTCATCAACTGAAAAATAATTTTATAAATAATTGAATTGTAATTGCTATTCTCTAGCATTTCTTCTAATGATGGAGCTTCGACTAATTTTACATCGCCTGAATGCATTGCTATTCTTGCTTTATATTTATTCCTAAGAAAAGCGGCATTTGCAGAATGGTCATTGTCACCATGAGTTAATACTATAAGAATCAAATTGTCAGGATAACAACCGTTCATTTCAAGCTCTTTTTCAAGTTTTTCACGTCTATTTGTAAAAATTTTATCCATAAATAAATGTCCGCCAGTATCAAATAAAATGAATTTGTCATTTTCCTTAAGTAGATAACAATTTACACCTTCTAAATCAATTCTAATAATTTCTTGATTCATAATAACTCCTTTACAAATAAATTATTTTTACTTGTGATTTTTGTGGTATGCACCATGAGTTTCTTGATATACTTTTAAATATAATTTGTCAAATTGACGTCTATCAATATCAAAGTATTTTGTCCATGAATCCGCAAAGCAAATATACGCATAGTTTGGAAGAAAACTTGTAAAAAATTCTGCAATTCTTCTTTCTTGAACGTCATATGATTCGCCTAAATTATTTTCTGATTCTTTATTAATCATAGCTTCTATAACCTTAAAAATTATTGGTTGTTTTTTTGTCTTTTTTAAAGAATCTATAAAAATTACTCTTACTAAATCTGCATTTTTTTGCCCAAATTCATAGTAAACATCTTTCATACGATTTGGTAAATTTTTAGCTTTTTCTTTATGGGTTTCACTGCTAGTGCTATTTATGATGTTCATATACTCATCAACAAAGTTTTTAGTTAGAGCTTCTAAGATTGCATCTTTATTTTTAAAATGATAATAAATAAGAGATTTAGGAACGTCTGCAGCACTGGCAATTTCTTCAATACGAGAACCTTCGAAGCTTTTTTCTGCAAATATTTTAACTGCTGCTTGTAAAATTCTTTCACGTGCATTTGGTTTATTCATTAACTTTTATTACCTCTCCTTAATTTTAGTACTGAATGTTCAGTTTTAATTATTATAACATATATTGTATGTAAAATGTAGAAAGCTTTTTATCATCTAAGATATTTTCTTTTCAGATATTATGATTCAGATTTAAATGCTTTTAGTTTATGATGAAAATAAATATAAATATGAAGCTTATAAAGGCAGAATTAAGTTCTATTTTAAGTTATAATGTTTAAATATATAACTAATTTATGGGGGGAGGAAAGGTATGACAGATATTAGTATTATTATAGTTGTTATTGTATTAACCTTGGCAGCTGCTTTTATTTTGATTTATAGGAGGAAAAAAACTAAACTTTCAGTTTCTGCTTATATTACTACAGATGTAGTTGAGCAAAAGAGCTTTAGAAAAGGTACAATAGTAAGTGATTCAAATGGGACAATTTATGAAATACTTTTAAAGCTTAAAATTACAAATAATACAGATAGCTATCTAGAAATTTTATCAGTTTTTATTGAGTATGAATTTGAAGAGGATAGCACCTCGGAGTTTGAAATTATTCCTAATGAATTTCCTATTTCTATAGAGCAATTGGATAATTGTGAAATTAGTATACAAAAAGAGTGGCTCGATTATGAAAACGTAAATTCTTTAGGGGTAATTGATTCAGATGGAAATCGTTATAGTGTTTCCAAGCAGAACTTAGATAAGGTATGGTTAGAATCAAATAACTTGCCAAGCGCTAAAAATAAGTATGACAAAAAACAAGGACCAATGGATGTTACAACGGATTTTGTAGTTGTAGATAGATATAGGATTAAATCAACTTCATAAGTATGAAAAAATATAATTATATGATATACTATCTATGTATGCTCATTGTTGCATAGTATAAAAAGTGGGGTAATTAATTATGAAAAGCAAATTGAAGAAAATTTTTATGATGTTCATAATTGCATTATTTACGTTAAACTTTGCAGGTGGATGCCAGAATAATTCCTCTAATGTAAAAAAGCAGAGCAGTGAAAAGAAAAAAACTACAAAAGTACCTGGAGAAATAACTGTATGGATATGTAATAATGACCAAAATGTTATCAATGATCAGATTAGCTTATTTAAGAAAAAGTATCCTTACATAAATGCTAAAGTTATTGCTATGTCTTCAAAGGATATTGTAAGTCAATACATAGATAGTTGTACAAATAAAAAGAAGCTTCCTGATGTAATTGAGGTTACAGATGAAGGAGCAGCAACTCTTATCAATGGATTTTCGGATGAATTTTTAAATGTGGCCTCAGATTCGGATATAAAAAAAGGCGTTTTTCTAAATAATAGAGTGAATAATCTATCAAGAAAAAACAGTATATATGGATATCCTTGGTATGTAAAGCCTGTTTTTATGTTATATAGAGATGATATATTAAAATCATCAGGAATAAATGCAGATGATATAAAAACATGGGATGATTATGCAAAGCTTGAGGATAGTATAAAGAATTCTGGAAGGAAATTAACCTTAATTCCAAATTTAAATAAAATATATGATATTCAGTTAAATGAACTTGATACTAATTTTTTTGATGATGATGGTAAAGTAGAGGTTAATAGTAAAAAAGCCATGGAGGCAAATAAATTTATATACAGCATTTTGAAAAACGAGATAAGCATTGATGTAAATAATAATGATTTTCTTGCTTCATTTCAAAATGGAAGTATTATTTCTCTTATTGCTACTCCAGAGATAGTTTTATATCTTGAGAAAAGTTATCCTGATTTGAGTGGTAAAATAAAGTTAACTAGGCTTCCGGCTTTTGAAAATGGAGGAAATGATACAGCATATACCGATGGCACAAACTTTATGATTTCAGATTCCTCTAAGAACAAGGAATATGCTTCTGAATTTGTAAAGTTTGTAACAGGAGATGTTAATGCTGTGTATAATCAATTTAATGTATACGGTCTTTGCTCAAGTAATACATCTGCGTATACTTATGAAAAAATACATAAGAAAAACCAGTATGTGGGTAATATAGATATGTACAAGTGGTATATTAATTCAGCTAAGCTATTTTCTAATATTGTATATAATGAAAATTATAATGAGGTAAGAGATGAAGTTTTAAAAAGCTTAAATGAAAATGTAAAGAGCAATAAAAAATTAGAAGATATTATGAATGATCTTGAAAAATCTATAGAACCTAAATATAAGTAGGTATTTGTAACGGAGGTAAAAAATGAAACCGATAAAGAATAAAGTGGTATTAATAGGAGCAGGTATGGTTGGTTCAAGTATACTTAATTCAATCTTATCATTAAATCTTGTGGCAGAGATTGCTATTATAGATAATAATAAGAATAAAGCTGAAGGAGAAGCTCTTGATGCTAGCCATACTACGTCTTTTTCCTATAATCCTAATGTAAGAGTAAGAGTTGGAGACTACAAAGATTGCGCCGATTCACAGATAATAATAATATCAGCAGGTCCAAGTGCTAAACCGGGTGAAAAAACAGACAGATTAGCTTTAGCTGGTAAAAATATAGAAGTAATGAAATCTGTGATGACATCAATTTGTCAATACACAAAGGATGCAGTTATAATAGTTGTTACTAATCCTGTTGATGTTTTAACTTACTATGCTCAAAATAATTTTGGGTATCCTAAGGAAAAAATAATAGGAACAGGAACTCTTCTAGATACTGCGAGATTTAGAAGAATACTTGCTAAAAAGTATCTTGTGGACACTAAAAATGTTCATGGGTATATTTTGGGAGAACACGGTGCAAGTGCTTTTGCAGCATGGAGTCTTGTATCTATAGCTGGTGTATTAGTAGATAATTTTGATGGTGTAATTGCAAAGGATAAATCACCTTTAAATCGTGAAGAAATTTTAAATGAAGTAAAAGAAGTTGGAAATGACATATTAAAGTTAAAGGGATTTACAAGTGCTGGAATTTCTATGAGCGTAGCAAGTATAGTAAGGGCAGTGCTGCTTAATGAACTTAGTATTATGCCTGTATCTATAACCCTTAATGGCGAATATGGGATTGAAGATGTAGCGCTAAGTATTCCATGTGTTATATCTGATGAAGGCATTCAAAAGAAAATAGAAGTTCCACTTAGTGAAGATGAATTAAAGGAACTTCATAAAAGTGCAGAAAATCTAAAAAAGATACTTAAAAAATTTGAGATTTGTTAGCAGGTTTTAATCTGTTGCTTTTCATAAACGTCATTATATACATTAAGAGTTTTTTCAGCAGTTTTCTTCCAGGAGAAATCTGCTGAATTTTTTAATCCTTTAGCTATTAAAGCATTTCTAAGTGTTTCATCATTTAAAACCTTCCATAAAGCATTTTCTATTTGGGAGCTTTTAAATGGATCTATAAGAATTCCGCAGTCGCCTACAACTTCAGGTATGGAGGTTATGTTTGAAGTTATTACTGGAGCTCCGCAGCTCATAGCTTCAAGTGGTGGAAGCCCAAAACCTTCATAAAGTGAAGGATATACAAAAACCTCACAAGCATTGTAAAAAATAGGAAGCTCTGATTCTTTTACATAGCCTGTAAATATGACATCCTTTGAAATTTTTAGTTTGCTACAAAGAATTTTTAGATTATTCAAATCATCTTTATTTGAGCCAACTATAACAAGGTTTATTGGCGATAGAAAGCTGTTTTTTATTTTACTAAAAGCATACATTAGGGCTTTTACATTCTTTCTTGGGCTAAAACCTCCAATATAAAGAATAAATTTATTATTTATATTGTAGTTATTTAAAAGGTAACTGCTACAATATTCCTTATTTAATATTTTATAGTGACTATTTGCTGCAAGTGGAGTTACATATATTTTATCAGGATTTATAGGAAAAAATTTAAGTAAATCCTTTTTGGAATATTCAGATACAGTTATTATTGCATCAGATTTTTCAACAATCATTGGTATACTTTTTAGAAATTTAAGAAGATAACCTTTGCCAACAGTTTCAGGCATCACATAAGGTATTAAATCATGAATTGTTGTTATTTTTATGCAGGATAAATCTTCATTTAAGCCTATGCCATTTTGCGGTATATGATATATATCTATATTGTTTTTTATAATATTATATGGTAAATATCCATCTTCAAAAAAGTTATGATGTCCCTTTGAAATTATATTTATTTTACAATTACTTTTCTTGAAGCTCTTATAGTCTGTTCCGTACCAATATAAGGTATAAGAATTTTCACTGTCGATATTTAAAAGCTCTCTAGTAACATTTTCAGTATATGTTCCAATTCCACTGCCTCTATATAAATTTATTCCTCTTGCATCTATTCCGATTTTCATTTAAATCTCTCCTAAAAACTTCCTATATATAATAATATTAATATTTATAATAAAATGTGCTTTAAATCTAAATCACACAGGAAAGTTTATATTCATATAATGATGTATAGGATATGCTATGCATATTTTAATAATATTTCAGCGGTGAAATTTTATGATTAATTTATGTGGAATTAAAGAAAGTTTAAGAAATAATTATGGAATTGATGCTAAAGAAATAAAGAAAATAAAAAACGTATATAAAATAACTACTGATTCATCAAACTATTGTCTTAAAGTAATACCTTATGATTTTGGTCATTTTTTGTTTATAGTGTCAGCTATTGAGCATCTTATTAAAAATGGGCTTGAAAGTATTCCGGATATAATTGCTACCAAGGACAAAAAAAATTATATAAAACTTGGAGAAAACTATTCATATGTTACTAAATGGATAGATTCAAAATTATGTGATTATGAGAATACTATAGAACTTGTTAAAGCTGTAGAAGCTCTTGCAAAACTTCATATAAAAAGCAGAGGTTTTGAAATTACGAAGGAAATGAAACCAAGAATAGGGTGGTTAAAATGGATAAAGCAGTTTCAAACAAGAACTGATGAAATTCTAGACTTTAAAAAAAGAATAGAAGCCAAGACAAATAGAACGGAATTTGATAGTATGTACATTAGCATTATGGAAGAAGAAATTATAAGAGCACAAAAGTCTATAGATGACTTAGCAAGTTGTGATTATTTTTACAAAATGGAAAAAGAAATTGATTATAAAGGGTTTTGCCATCACGATTATGCACATCATAATTTACTCGTTGATTCTCGAAAACAAATTAATATAATAGATTTCGATTATTGTATTTTAGATACTCATCTTCATGATTTATCAAGTGTTATGATAAGAAAAATGAAAAATGGAAAATGGGATATGGCAACAGCTATCTTTATACTTGATGTGTATGATTCAATCTACAATATTGAAAATACAGATGTACCATTGATGGCTGCTTTTATGGAGTTTCCTCAAGCATACTGGCAGATTGGTATACAGTATTATTGGGAAAAACAGCCTTGGACGGAAGAATTCTTTATAAGTAAGCTAAGAAAAATAAATGAGGATAGAGAAAATAGACAGGAATTTTTAGAGGAACTTATGACTTTTAAATATAAAACTTAAATATTAGTATGAATTATTGAAGGTGATTAAGTGAATAATTTAAAGACTATATCTTTAAGACAATATATTGAGATTAATGGTATTAACTTTTTTAAAGATGCACATACGATTGAAAGAAAACAGATTACAGAAGAATGCATTATTGATCAGTTTTATATAATTAATCAGTTTCACAATATTTTGAAGGAATATAGAGGATATGATATTAAAAATATAGATAATAAAACTGGAAGGCTAGTTGAGAAATATAAAATGGAAATAAGACTTGCCAAAAGATACATTAAAAGTTCAAGGGAAAACAATACTTCAGATGATTTTAACGACCTTCTTTTAAAATATATCAAAAGAAGTGAAAATTGCATAATAGAAGCATCGAGAAATTATGTTGAGTTAATAAAAAGAAGTATGAAAGACGAAGAAATGTGCCTTGGAAACTGCTACTTTGATAACATATATAAAAATGGAAAGTTATTTATAAAAGATATAGACCATATATGTTTTGATATGCTTGAAATAGATGCGATAAATTTTATAGATAAGATAAGAATGGAAAAAGTAAATTTGAACTGGGAGAAATTGATACACGAATATATATGTATTGAAAAGCTTGATGTTTGTAGTGAAGATTTTATAAAAGCACTTGTTTCATATCCATCAGAAGTTATGAAATGGTTTAAAAGATATATTAAAGAAGGAGAGAAATTTCCTAAAGAATATTATATGAAAAAAATAGAAAGAGCAGCTAAAAAAGATGGGAAAAGCATTATTTAGGAGGTAATAATATGCTTGATTTAGGTGCTAGGAAAGATATAGAACTGCTTAAGTATGATTTAGATTCGGATATGTTTGAAGAATTTCAGCTTGTAGTTTACAATATAGTTCCTGTTAGAAAGGCCTTTTTTATTTCAACGGACAAGGGAGATAAGATGCTGAAAAAAGTTAATTACACTATAGATGAGTTTAATTATATAATTTCTGCTATAAATTATATAAAAAAAAGCTTTAATAGGATTATTAACTTTGCAAAAACAAAAGATGGTAAAGAGTATTATATAAAAAATGGGGAACTATACTGCATAATGGATATGATACAGGGAAGAGAATGCGAATTTAGTAATCCTGTTGATGTTTCAATAGCTGCTCAGGGATTAAGTGAGCTTCATAAGGCTTCTGAAGGATTTAGAACTAATCTTCCAACAAAAAACAATTGCGGAACTTTTATAGAAAGCTTTATGAGAAAAAAGGATGAGATGTTATTCTTTAAAAAGATGTCAAATTTGTATGAGATAAAAACTGAATTTGATAACATATTTATAAAAAATGTAGATTACTATATTGATAAAATTGATGAAAGCTTAGAAAAATTAAAATTAACTCAATATTATAAGCTTTGTAGTGAAGAGGATAAGATTGTGCTTTGTCATCATGATTTAGCACATCATAATATCATTATAAATAATGAAGAAGCATATTTTATAGATTTTGATTATTCTGTTGTGGATTTAAGGGTTCATGATTTATGTAATTTTATATCTAAGGTAGTAAAAAATTTTGATTATGATATAAGTAAAGCCGCATTGATATTAGATAGCTATTGTAAAGAAACCAGCTTGAAAAAAAGTGAACTTGAGGTTTTATATGCGCTTTTAAGCTTTCCAAATGATTTTTATAATATTTCAAAGGATTATTATAGCAGAAGAAAGGAATGGGGAGAAAATACGTTCTTTAATAGACTTAACAATAAGATTTCAGCTGAAACAAGCAGAATAGAATTTTTAGGTGAATTTAAAAACAATTTTTTATGATAATTAAAAGCAAAAAAATAGAGTATCAAAGCTCTATTTTTTTATTACTTTAAAACTGATTTGTAGGAATTAATAGTTGATAAGGCTGTGCTCTTCCAGGTTAAATTTTTACAAAGCTTAAAACCCATTGAAATAAGCTGCTTTCTTAGAATATTATTTTCTAGACACTCATAAATTGATTCTCCTAAAGCGTTAATATTATGTGGATCAACCATAACTGAACTTTCTCCAAATATTTCTGGAAGAGAGGTTGAATTTGAAACTATAACAGGTGTACCACATGACATTGCTTCTAAAGGAGGAAGTCCAAAACCTTCATAGAAGGAAGGATAAACAAGAAGCTCTGCACTATTATAAAGATATGGCATATCACAAAGACTTATAAAGCCAGGAAATATAACCTTTGAAGTCAAATTCAATTTCTCTGTGAGAGAAAGATAATTTGAATAGGATAATCCTTTTCTTCCTGCGATTACAAGCTTTAAATTTTTATTTAATCGGTGGCTAACTTTAGAAAAAGCTTCTATTATTCCAGTAATGTTTTTTCTTGGGCTGAACCCACCAACATATAATATGAAATCTGAATCTATTCCATATTTTTTTTCTATTATCTTTTGGCTTTTAAGCTTATCAATAGGTTTATAGATGTCTTCCGCAGATAAGTAAGTTACAAAAATTTTATCTTTAGGAAAATTAAAGGCCTTAGCTATATCATTTTTAGAAAAGTTGGATACTGTTATTATTCCATCACACAGGGGAATTATTTTGGGAAGCTCCTCGTTAAAAATTTTGAGATATCCACTGCTTACAGTCTCTGGCAATTTATATGGAATAATATCATGAAGGGTTATTATAAATTTACATTTTTTATCCATAGGAAGGCCAACACCATTTTGAGGAACGTGATAAAGTTCTACCTCATTGTCTTTTAGTATGTTTGGAATATTTACCTCATCCCAAAAGTTATTGCTTATATTAACATTTATATTCCTAAGCTTAAAATTATTATTGAGGTTTATGTCAAAAGAAGTTGTATCTGGCAAAAAAATTAGATAGTCATTTAAAGAATCTAATCTATTTATATTGCTTATAAGCTCATAAGTGTAAGTGCCTATGCCTGTTCCTCTATACCATTTTGCAGCTCTTGCATCAATACCTATTCTCATAAGTTATCTCTCCAAAAATCATTACAATCCATTATATTAAAATAAAGTACAAAGTGTTAAAGATATATATTTTTTTTCTTCTAAAATTCTCGATGCTTACATATAAATTAGAATATATGGGAGGTGATTAAAACATGATGAGGGAATTTGAAATAGAGAGACAATTTGATATTAAAATTGAATCTATTAAACCCAACAAGGGTGTGTATTTTTTAAAAACAAATGAAGGTAGCAAATGTCTAAAAAAAATAAATTATGGTGTTCAAAAACTGCTGTTTGTATATGGTGCCAAGGAACATCTTATAAATCATGATTTTAATTTTGTAGATAAATATTGCCTTAATGTGGAAGGAAATCCCTATGCATTGGTAAATGAGGATATATATACTCTCTCACAATGGATAGATGGAAGGGAATGCAGTTTTACAGACAAAGATGATCTCATTAAAGCTGCTAAGATACTTGCAAGAATGCATGAATGTTCAAAGGGGTATGAACCTCCGGAGAATAGTAAGTTAAAAAGTGATCTTGGTAGATGGCCTCATCTCATGGAAAAGAGGGTTAGATCCTTTGAAAAAATGAGGGACATGGCTAGAAAAAAAAATAACAAAACAGAATTTGATATTAATTACTTAAAAAGCATTGATTTTTTTAAAGAGCAGGGAAAAAAATCAATGGAAATATTAAGTGATTCAAAGTATTCTGAGATATGTGCTAGGACAGAAGAGGAAAAAAGTTTTTGCCACCATGATTTTACTTATCATAATATTATAATTGACAACAATGATATGGTAAATGTTATTGATTTTGACTATTGTAAAAGGGAAGTAAGAGTTTATGATATCTCCAATTTTATGATAAAGGTGCTTAAAAGGTGTGATTGGAACATAGAATATGCTAATCTCATACTTAATGCTTATAATGAGGTCGCAAAGCTACGCGAAGAGGAATACAGAGTTCTTTATGCATTTTTAGTGTTTCCACAAAGGTTATGGAGACTTGCAAATAGGTATTATTACAATGAAGTGAATTGGGGACAAAATACCTTTAACAATAAGATAAGGGAACTTATAGATGAAAGAGAAAAGTATACTGCATTTATTGAAGAATTCAAAAAAACTTATGACCAGAAATAATATAAGAACAGGTTTTATCTCGCCTTCATAGTATATATGGATACTTTATTTAAGCTTTACTGTGGGGTGAGATTTTTGGTTATTGGTGATTTTGTTGCTAGAAAATCACACGATTGTGATATTACATTTAAAATAATAGACATAAAGGAAGGCCCAAATGGTAAGTACTGTATTTTAAAAGGGGTTAACTTAAGGATAATTGCTGATTCACCAGTTGATGATCTTATGGCAGTTGATTCTAATAATATGGGTGAAATAGAAAGTGTATTTAATGAGAACATAAACAAATCTATTGAAAAAATAATAATGGATAGGGGATTAAATAGAGAAGAGGATATAAAAAAAAACAAAAAAAGGTATAATCATAGAATTATAAAAAATGATAAGGATGATAAGAATATTAAAAATATGACTTTTGCAAGGCCGGGCAAGGTTCTTCATGTTGATGGCGATAGTGAGTACCTTGAGGTATGTTTGAAGGTTTACAAACAACTTAAGATAGAGACGGTAGGTAAAGTTATTGCAGAAAAGGATCAACCAAGTCTTATCGTTCCCTTAGTGAAGGAAATAAAGCCTGATATTGTTGTAATAACTGGTCATGATGGCATGCTTAAAACAGCTAGAGACTACATGGATATAGAAAGCTACAGAAATTCTAAATATTTTGTTGAATCTGTTTCAAAGCTTAGAGATTATGAACCGAGTTATGATGATCTTGTGATTTTTGCAGGAGCCTGCCAATCCTGCTATGAAGCAATGCTGGATGCTGGTGCTAATTGAACTAAATTGCGATTTTTTATATAGGCTTTTGAGAAAGCTGAAATTCTCAAAAGTCATTTTTTTTATAGGTCTTTCCACCTATAAAGGTTATCTCAAGAGAATCATCGTTCCCGTTCCAGTAAATTTCATCAATAAGGTTATGGATAAGTTCCTTTTGCTCTTCTAAATCAAGGCTATCTATTATTGAGCAGCGATTTAAAAGCATATTTATAAAGGAAAGTGTAAGTTCGGTATCATTATACTCTTCTTTTATTAGTTTCGTATTTTTAACTTTATTTTTTAGCTCTTCAACTTCAAGTTTAAGTTCTTTTATTTTTTTTATTAAAAGCTCGTCTATGGAGCTGTCTATGGAAAGCTTTGTAATTAAATTTTCAATTTGCCTTTCTTTTTCAGAAATTAGATTAGTTAAAGTTTCTTCTTTATCCACAACTTCATTTTGGTCGTTTGATATTTTTAGATTACTCATAAGGTTATCTAAAAGTGATTTCCTATCTACAGCTAGATTTTTTAATTTCGTTATTACTATAGGATCTACTTCTGCAACCTTTGCATTTTTATTGCTGCAACTGGTATTTTTTGAATGTTTTTTTATAGGGCATACGTAGTAAAAAATTTTTTGGCCGGTTTTTTTACTTACATGTCCATGAGCTACTTGCATATTGCTATCACACAAAGCACATTTTAATTTACCTGTTAAAAGTGCGTTATGAGTTTTACCTTCATTGGGAAACTTGTCTTTATTTTCGCATAGGATTTTTTGTACTTCAATCCATTTGTCAGCTTCAATAATGCCTTTCTGGGAAGACACGGCTGCAATCCATTCTGATGTGTCTCTTGTATTTCTTATTGTTCTTCCATCATCAGTTACAATTGACTTTTGCTTATTATAGGTTAAAATTCCATGTTCACCGTCAGGAATGCCACAGGTTGTAATTCCTTTGCTTTTTAAATAAATTATTATTGAATCATCTGCTTTTACATAGACAGGGTTATTTAAGATAATCTTTATATTTGATTTTGAGAAGTTGGCGCCTCGCTTTGTTTTTAAATTATTTTGAAGAGCATAGGTTTCAACCTGTGATAAAGATTTTAATTCAAGGTATTTTTTAAAAATTGTCTTTATTGTTTTAAGCTCTTCAGGTACTTGTTTTAGCTTCACCATTTTTCTTTCCTTCATGTCTTCATCAATATAGGTGATAGGTAGTGATGTATAGCCTAAAGGAATGGTTCCACCAAGCCATCTACCTGTTTTTGCAAGTTCAAGCATATTGTCACGGACACGCTCTGCTATGGTTTCACGCTCAAGCTGAGCAAAAACTGAGGCAATGTACATCATTGCTCTGCCCATTGGTGTAGTAGTATCAAACTGCTCTCTTATGCTTACAAAGCCTATTTCTAGTTGATGAAGCTTATTTATTAATGTTGAAAAATCTGCGACGTTTCTACTTATACGGTCCAGCCTATAACATATAAGAATATCGAATTTTTTTGCCGCAGCGTCTATAAGCATTTTTTGAAATTGAGGTCTGTGTATGTTTTTTCCTGAAAAACCTTCGTCCTCATAAATTAAAAAATCAGTTATGTTTTTATCTCTAAGATTGTTTTTACAGTATTCTCTGCATAATTCTATTTGGTTTTCTATTGATTCACCTTTACCAGTGAATTTGCTCTTTCTGCTGTAAATAGCTGCTATCAATAATATCACTCCTTGATAGATTTAAAATAGTTAGTATTTATATATACATATAGCATATTATTTTTAATATAACTATCAAACATATGTTCTCATAAGGCTTATATTTTAACCAGTTGTTTTAAAGCATCTCCAGGTACTTCTAAACAACTGGCTATTTGCTCAATGGTCATTTGGTATACTTCAACTTCACTAAATTTTATTTCTATAAGCTTAAATGTAAAATAATTTGCTTCTTTTCTATAAAAATTTCTTGTATAGGTAGCTGGTTCCTTGTACAATATAGGATAATTGCCATCAACTTTCTTTTGGATCAGTAGTGCTATAGGTATCCTTAAGACCTAAAATTATATCATCACTCCACTTTGTATTCATTGCAATACCTACTTTTTATTTGCATATCCAATTAATGTAATTATATATCAAAAATAACTTTTCTTAAAGTACCAAATATAAATGCTTAAGTTTATAAGTAGTCAATAATGTATGCAAAGTAAAAAAAAATATATACATAAAGTAAAAAAATGAGATATATGTAGATATATATTAAGAAAAACATTATACTTACTATTTTGAGCTTTAATGGAGATTGCAAATCAAACTAAAAAATGTAAAAATTAAGTATGATATTTATAAAAAATACAAATAAGTAAATTAATATTATAAAACTATAAAATATACAAAGGTGAAAGGAGAGAAAAGATGAATAAATTATTAAAATTATCAACTTTTAATGTATATGATAATTTTGAAAGTAAGAAGCATCTTGTATATAATATATTAACTCAGGCATCATTTTATCTTGATGAGGAGACATTTAATAAGTTACACGAAAATCCTGATTTATTAGAAGAAAATTATAAAAAAAAATTGCTCAAAGATAAAATAATTGTTCCTAATGATTTAGATGAAGAGCAGTATCTTATGAAAAATTTTAATGAAAGAAACGATATCAACGGACTTCTTAATTTAACAATTTGTATAACTACATCATGTAATATGAAATGTATTTATTGTTACGAAGAAGGAATTAAGAGAGTTACTATAAGTGAGCATACTATTGAAATGATTGTAAGTTGGATAAAAAATTATATACATAAACATAATATTAAAAATTTAGGGGTTTTGTTATTTGGTGGGGAGCCATTAGTAGCGAAAAAGGAACTTGCTATAGTTATGAAGCAAATAAATAAATTATGTGTAGATAAAAAAGTTAATGTTACATTTTCTATAGGAACAAATGGTGTACTATTAACTAAAGAAGTTGCTAGTGAATTGAAAAAGTTAGGACTTAAAGGGGCGCAAATTACTATTGATGGGCCACAAGAATTACAAGATAAGAGACGACCTATGGTAAATAGTGAAAGTAGTTTTTATACAATAATTAATAATATTAAAGAAGTTGCTGATATTTTACAAACAATAATAAAAATTAATATAGATAAACAAAATATTGATCAAGTTGATGAATTATTAAATTCACTGGAGAACCTTGGTATTAAAAAATCGGTTAGTTTTAAGGTTGAAGCTATAGCAAAAACACCGGTTTCATCTAATAATCAAACACATTATTGCAATATTAATGCGTTTAATCCAAAGAAGAAGGAACTTGCATTAGCATATTTAAATACTATAGAGTTGATTGAAAACCGAGGATTTAGGGTAGACAAGTCAACTGCACATATGACTCCATGTATGTTTACATCAAAATCCCATTTTATTATTAACTCCGATGGAAATATATATAAATGCATAAGTGCTGTTGGAATAGAAGAATTTAAAGTTGGGAACGTAGCTGAGTTTAATTTTAATGAAAATTATACAAAGTTTATAGAGTTCATTAATTTGTCATATGAATGTTTTAAAAATAAGTGCCCTTATATACCAAAATGTGGGGCTGGATGTCCATATGAATCATATTGCAGCTGTAATGACATATATGAGGTGGAATGCAAAAAAGAGTTTTATGCTAATTTCTATAAAGAAAAATTTAAACGTTTATACGATAAAACTTTTGAGAGGTGCAAAGGTACTTCTTAAAGGAAGCGATATAACGTTTATCACTACAGGAATAATGTTGTTTTAGAAGCCGCAAAGAAAACTAAAGTAATTATAGCTATAGAAGAAGGAAGTATATATGGTGGTCTAGGTGATGTAGTTACAACTTCAAGATTTCATGATGAATTATTTTCTTGTTATGGATTAACAAAAGACAGAATACTAGAAAAAGTATGTAGTATTATAAATTTTAATTAGTTGTATGTAGTAATCTTATTTGATATTAAATGTAAAGGGGGTGTTTTGTATGGATCTTGAAAAATTAATTGAACTTAGTTCGAATAGTGAATTAGAAGAAATGGACTTATTAGCCGCATCATGTAGAGTTTCAACAATAAGAGCTGTTCCTGATGATGACGGTGACGAAAAAGAAATGTATGTAAAAATTGATGGGTAGAAGTTGCTTTTTAATTAAATTATGTAATTTATAAAATATCAAAGGAGATTACTATTACCATATATAAAGTAAGATATGTAATTTATTTATATGAATTGCATACCTTATTTTTAATTAATGAGTTTTAGTTGGAGGTAAAGTTATGGAAAGTTTGGAGGAGAAATACGAAAAAGCATATTCGATTTGCCGAAATAATCCACGTGAAAGTATAAAGTTGCTAAATGAAATACTAGATGTTAGTCCGAAACATTTAAAGTCAAACCATGATGCAATATTAATTTATTTAGGCCTTGGTAAATATGAAGAAGCAATAGAACAAGGTATGAAGTATATTGGGTATTATCCACAAGATTGTAGAGCTTACAATAGTTTGGGATTGGTTTATTATGCAAAAGGAGAGTATGAAAAAGCAATAAGTTATCTTCATCAATCTGTCGAGAAAGATGATGAATTTTGGCAATCATATAATAATTTAGGTACTTGTTTTTTGAAAATTGGGGATATAATTAATTCAAAAAAAAATTATGAAAAATCTTATGAGTTAAATATTAATGATAGTACTCTAATTGGGTTAATATTTTGTAATCTGTTTGAGTCACATTATTTAGAAGCAGAAAGATATTTTTCGCAGATAAAAGATTCTAAACTATTACATAAAAGTAAGATACTAATGGATATTTGTGATTATATGAAAAATAATTGCAACTTGGAAATTGAAAAGCATAAATGTAGTAATATATTATTAAAATTGATAGAGAAGGTATAACTAATGAAGTATGATGTCGTTTTGTATAATTCAACTAAACAATTCGGATATAGGATAGGAGAACATTTGGGATTAGCATATATATCAGCTTCTTTAAGAAAGGTTGGATACAAGGTAAAGATAGTAGATTCTTTATTAGAATGTATTTCACCAAAAGAAGCAGTAGATAGTATTTCTAAACTCGATTTTAAAATTATAGGAGTGAGCTTTCTATCGTATAGTTGGCTTGAAACAAAACAATTTATAGAGGGAATACGAAAAATTAAGTCAGATATAGTAATTGTAGTTGGTGGTCACTTTGCAAGTTTTAATTATAAAGAGCTTTTAAGAGATATTCCTGAAATAGATTATGTTTCAGTTGGAGAGGGGGAAGAGAGTTTTAGATTATTAGTTGATGCAATATTAAATAAAAATGATGTAAATGATATACCAGGTCTCTACAGTAGGTCTATTTTCAATTCTACTGTTAAACCAATTAGTGACTTAGACAGTCTTCCATTTCCATCAAGAGATTATTTGCCATTTGTACTGAAAAATAGTGGAATTGCCGCATTGAATACTAGTAGAGGATGTTATGGAGTTTGCACTTTTTGTTCAGTTCAGAATTTTTATAATAGATTTGCTGATAAAAAATGGAGAGGTAGAAGTGTATATAATATTATAGAAGAAATACAATATCTTATGAAAGATTATCAAGCAACATATTTTGATTTCCAAGATGATAATTTTATGGGGCCTGGATTTAAAGGAAAAGAAAGAGCAAATAAATTAGCTTTAGAAATAATAAAAAAGAAAATAAAAGCTAGATTTAAATTTGATCTAAGGGTTAATGACATAGATTATGATACTTTGAAGCTTTGGAAAGAAGCGGGGTTAACATATGTGTTAATTGGAATAGAATCTATAGTTGAAAGAGACTTATCTTTTTATAATAAAAAAATAACTACAACTCAAATAAAAAATAGTATTAAAATACTAGAAGATTTAGGAATTAGCTATAGATTAGGAACATTGTTTTTTAACCCATATACATTAGTTGAAGATGTGCATGATAATTTGGGATTTCTTAATGAAATAAATTATTATGATCCTAATATGTTAAGCATTTTAAATGTATACAATGGTACAAAAGCATGTGATATTCTTCGGGAAGATGGAATATTGGAAGGATGTTATTATAATTATACATGGAAATTTGTCAATCATAATACGGAGAAATTTTTTGATATTTGTAAAAAAAATATAAAAAAATCGTTAATTGTAAGAAGATATTTAAATGAGCACTATCATAATTTTAAATATGATGGTGTTTTTGATAGAATAAACCAAAATTTTGTATATAAACTTAGCTCCAAGTTTATAAAAAATGAAAAATATGATTCTATACTATTAGAATTTGATGAGAGACTGAATAATGTTTTGAAACAGTTTGAAGAATAATTTAAATTTTAGCATTTTTGTTTTTTGCTTATTTTATCGAAGGGACATGCTTATATACTTTTATATGTAATATTAAGCGATTTGGGATATTTTCATTATAGTGAATTAAATAATTATGGTAAACCTAATGTTTTTTTGCAATGTCATCCTAATTTGAATATACCAGGAGTATTTTTTCCCAGTGGCTCACTTGGTCAAGGATTGTCAGGTTCGGTAGGTATGGCATTAACTAATAGAAAATTAAATAATGATTGTAAAATTTATGTTGTATTAATTATTGATTATAATAATTTTCAACTGGATGGCGCTACAGATGATATTATGCATATACCGAATTTGACAAATATCTTTACAAATAATGGATTTTATATTGAAGATATTAATGGACATGAGTATAAAGAGGTTGATAAAGCAATTATAATTGATGTTAAAAAAACTTTAGCTATACTATGTAGAACTACAAAAGGAAAGGAAATAAGTTTTATGGAAAATAATAATGAATTTCATAGTAGTTATTTAATCGATAAAGACTATAATAAGGCAATTGCTGAGCTAGAAATAAGGTGATTATTAAAAAGTGAAATTGAGGTGTATGATATGGAACCTTCTTATGTAGAATGGTATTTCACTAATAAATGTTATTTAAATTGTATTCATTGTATGAATAATGCAAGTATAATAAATGATAATGAAGATTTCGATAACTTAACATTTATATGTAATGAGTTAATTAAAATAAAGCCTACAACAATAAACATTTCTGGAGGTGATCCATTAATAGAACCTAATATATATAATATTGCTAATATGTTTTTGAAGAACAATATAAATTTAACTTTATCTACTACAGGATTTAAAATTGATAAAGATTCAATATTGAATATTTTGAAATTCTTTCCGGGTGGCATACAATTAAGCATAGATAGTTTTAATTCAGAGGTACATGATAAAATTCGTGGTAGAAAAGGAGCATTACATAATTGCATAAAAACAATAAAATTAATTAGAAAGTATTCCTTAGAATATGACATTCAAGTGTGTATGGTTCTTAATAAATTAAATGTAAATGATATAAAAAATACTATTAAATTAGCTATTGAGCTTAAAGTAAACAGTATTAAGATTTTATCACTATACCCAATAGGAAGAAGTAAACAAAATAAATATCTTTTCTTAGATAAAAATGATATGAATAAGCCATTAGAAGATATAGTTGATGCAAAAAATAAATACCCCGATATTAATATTTTTTATCGAGATCCAATATGGCAATTAAATAGACATATAATAAAACCTGATAAAAATTATATGATGACAATTATGAACAATGGTGACATTAAAATTGCTACATATTTGCCATTTTGTTTTGGCAATGTTTATAAAGATAACTTGTATAGTATTTGGAATTATAAGATGGAAAATTTTTTTACAACTGAAGCGTTTAAGAAATATTTTAACAATATAAATACAGTTTTTGATATTAAAGATAAGGATGATTTAATATGGATTTAGCATATTTAGTTTATAAAAATAATAAAAACATATTCAAAACTATAATGGCTAGAGAACATGATGAACTTATTTGCAAAACAGAAAATGTGATTGTAAAAAAAAAATTTACTATGAACTATAATTGTTTTTCTAATAGCTATGTTCTATATTTTAGTAATATGAAAATTAGTATGCATATACACAATAAAAATAAGTTGATATTAACTTCTAATGAAAATGATGAGAAGGAAATATTGGAGTTTAATAATCAGGTTGTTATTGGAGGAATTGAAAATATAGTTTTGTTATTGAGTATATTAGTTAATAAATTTAAGAATAAAATTAACAAGTTTTCAGTATATAACATATTTAGCATGCAAACTTCTGACGTGGTTGTAGAAAATGAATGCAAATTTAAATTTAATAATATTGGAGTATGTAAAGTTATCTATGTTAATATGACTTTTATGGGATTTAACATTGTATTAAATTCTGACGATGAAATTATATATGCGATAGATCCTTTTAATGGTTATGAAATAGTCAATAATAAATGTAGTGCTAAAAGAATAAAAAAAGCTATAATAGGTGTATTTAGTAAACGAGAAGATAAAATAATTGAAGAAACTTTAGATTTCAAGGATATAATGGGAAGTTTAACTAAACCCAAAGATTTTTCTAGTGAAAAAACATATACGGGAGTATTAATACTTAGTGGTTCAGGTTCATTAGATAGGGATGGAAATTCAGGAGATCTAATTTGGAACAATATGAAGGACATTGCTTGGTTTTTATCAGAAAAAGGATTAATTACCTATCGTTATGACGATAAAATTTGTAGTAACATAGGAATAAGTGATTTATATAATGATGCTGAAATTGCTTATAAAATGTTAAAAGGTCTAGATTTTCTGAAGGATATATTTATTGTAGCTCATAGTCAAGGGTGCCTTTTAGCCAGTATGCTTGCTAAGAAGTTTTCTGAAATATCAGAAATAATTCTTATGGCACCTCAAGGGAAGGAGACAGAAGAATTTCTTATGGAACAGTATAGAACCTTCTCATTGCATAAAGATAAAACAGAATTTGAAATTAAAGAATTTTACTATATGCTAAGAAATAATAATATATACAATACTAAAAATAAATATTATATAAAATATAAGAATAATTTAAAAAGATATCAAGAATTAATAAATTTAGAAGTGTGCAATTTATACAGAAGTGTAAAATGTTCAGTACTTTTATTGCACGGAGAAGATGATTACCAAATAACGCTTGATCATACACTAAATCTTGAAAAAATTATTAAAGAAAATGGTGTTAATGTAAAAAGAAAAACTTATGAAAATCTAGATCACTTTTTTATGAAAAGCTCATTAAAATATTATGGTGATTATGGAAATTATTCAAGAGTGATTTCAAAGGGAGTGTTATATGATATTTTAAATGATATTAATATGCATGAAGGAGGAAGATAATGAATCAATATATAAAAATGCTAAAGAATAAAAGTTATTTTTTATTAATTCTTGGGCAGATAATTTCAAGTTTTGGCAGTGAAATGTATTTAATTGCACTAACCTTGTTAGTACTTAAGAATAATGGAAAGGGTTCTAGTATAAGCATGCTATACATAATAATGTTGATTCCATCCATTGCTTTTGGACCTTTTATTGGAATTTTAGTTGATAGAATGAGTAAAAAGAAACTTTTAATAACTGCTGATTTAGCAAGAGGAATATTATGTATTGTCAGTATACTTTTT
Organism: Clostridium neuense; assembly: GCF_045310695.1. NCBI lineage: Bacteria > Bacillati > Bacillota > Clostridia > Eubacteriales > Clostridiaceae > Clostridium > Clostridium neuense. Next base: position 208,009 of record NZ_JBJIAA010000006.1, on the reverse strand, counting down.
ATTAAAAACATAGTGGTATTATATATATTTATTTTTATGCAATCTATATTTGGTGTGGTTTTTGGACCTTCCCTTAGAACTGCAATGGTAAAGATTGTAGATAGAGATAAACTTACAATAGCAAATTCATTATATGCTTTCTTAGATAATACTTCAAGATTAATTGGACCTTCATTAGGAGGTATTCTTGTAATAATAATTGGGTATAAATCTATTTTTCTAATTAATGGAGTATCATTTATAATTGCATCTATTTTTACTATTTTTATTAGAATCAATGAGAAAATTAGTATATCAGAAGATGCTGTAATTAGATCAAAGTATGCAGAGTATCTCAAAAACTTTAAGGAAGGGGTATCATATATTAATAAAAGTAATCTGATTAAATTTGTAATAATATTTTTTGCATTAGCAATGATATCTATTGGAGCTTTGTCAGTACTTAATGTGTTGATAATAAATGATGTTTTGAAATACTCATCAGCACAATATGGGATCATTATGGGTATTTATTCTGGAGGCCTTATATTTGGCTCGCTGATAGCTGGAAAAATTGCTGATAAGTATAATGAATTAACAATAATGATTATTGGAGTGGGGATTTATGGTGTTTTTTATATAGGATTTACATCAATAAATTTGTTCTTTGTAACAGCACTGTTTATTTTTTTAAATGGAATAATTAGCTCATGCATTGATATTTCTTATGAGACTTATTTGCAAAAAGAGGTAAATGAAGAGATGCAAGGAAGAGTATTTAGTATTGATATTTCAATTGGTAATTGTATAACAATTTTGTCAATGGGCTCAATTGGATTTGTTTCTGAATTATGTGGCGTAAGAACTATTTCTTTATTGCTAGCAATCTATTTGGGGATACTTGCACTAGTTTCATATAGATTTATTAAATCAAATACATTGATTAAAAATAAAAGAATGAGGTGGTTAGAATGAAAGTTGCATTTGTTAATAGCTTTGATTTAGGTGAAAATAGTGTGCCACTTGGAATATTGAGTTTAGCAACAGTAATGAGTAAAGTAGGTCATGAAATAAAGGTATTTGATTTTGATTATTATGCTGATATAAATAAAGAGAAAACGAATAGTGTGGAACAATTAAAACAATTTGCATATTTGATAATGAAATTTAATCCTCGTGTAATATGCTTTTATACTATGTGTAATTCCTATCATAAGACATTACTATTAGCTAAGTGTATAAAGGATATTTCAAGTGATACCAAGGTGATTTTAGGGGGACCGCAGGCTACACTTACAGCAAAAGAGACATTAAAATCGTTTGAATATGTAGATGCTATAGGTATTGGCGAAGGAGAGAATAACATTGATAAAATAGTAAATGCAGTTATAAATAATTCTTATGATGAAGTTAAAGGAATAGCTTATAGAAAGGATGGTCTTATTTGCATTAATAATAATGAATTAATTGAAAATTTAGATGAGCTCCCAATGATAGATTACTCTTTTGTTAATATTAAGAATATTAATCATATGCCTTTGGATGTTGGGAGAGGGTGTCCATATAGTTGTGTATATTGCTCATCAAAGACATTTTGGAAAAGGAAATTTAGAATTAAGAGTAATGAACGAATAATTTTTGAGATAAAAAATATAATGCAAAAGTATGGAATTAATAAATTCGATTTTGTGCATGATCTGTTTACTGCCAATAGAAATAAGCTTATTCAGTTTTGTAATTATTTAATTAATGAGGAATTAAATATTAATTGGAGTTGTAGCGCTAGATTGGATACATTAGATGAAGAAGTAATTACAATAATGAAAAAAGCAGGTTGTTCAGCAATCTATTTAGGCATAGAAAGTGGGTCACAGAAAATACAAAAAGAAATAAATAAAAATTTAGATTTAACAAAAATGTGGTACATCATGAAAATTATAAAATCTAACAATATAAAAACTACACTATCGTTTATATATGGATTTCCTCAAGAAACATTAGATGATATACGTGAAACAATGGAAATGATTAGAATTGCAACAGAAAATGAGTTAGGAATAATTCAATTACATAAGTTAAGTATATTGCCAGAGACAGAGTTATTTTATTTATATAAGGATAAAATGATTAGAGATAAAGAATTTTCGGATATTTCTTCATCAATGGATCTGGAGTTATATGAAGATATAATTTCTAATATTAACTTGTTTCCTCAATACTATAAAGTTTATATACCTCATATGGAACATTTGGCCCATTTGGACTATTTTGTATTTAAAATACTTAATATAATTTATAGGCACTTTAATACTACATATAAAATATTACTAGAAGAGTTTGAAATGGATCTGTTGGAGATATTTATGTATTTTGAAAAGTATAATTCAAAAGAGTTAAGCTTACATAGAAAGATGGATTCACAGAATGAAAAAGAAGGACTAATTTATATTATTAGAATGATTTCAACTTTTATTAACAAACATACTTTTAAAAGAGATTTATTGGTAAAAGAACTATTTAAGTTTGATTATGATATATTATGCTTTCGCTTAGACAAGAATATAAATAAGTGTATAAAAAAGTACAAGGTTGATATAAATTCGGCTCGAAATAATTTAGAAAGCTATAACAAAGAAGAACATAAGATGTACATGCTGGAAAAGTACGGCAAATACAAAATCCATTTAAGGACTGTATAAAAGACGGAACAAGTAGATTTCATTAGAATTATTGTAAAATTTATCACAAATATATGAAAAGGAGTAAAGAGTTTGTTGATAAATATATAGTAAGATTTTAAAATTAGTATATTAATAGCAAGTTAAAATATGGGGAATATTTCGATTTCCATGCTTTAATTTGCTATTGACATGGTACAAGATTATTGTTTAAAAGGAAAATAATATATTAAAAAGCAGATTTTATTATTAGTTGATGTGATTTTTATAATTCCAATATCCTCAGTAAAATTATTGTTTATTAAGCTTATAGTTTCTTTATCACTCCAAATTATGAGTTTCTTATTATCTAAATTAATATTATATGATGAGGCATCAATGCATCTTCCAGAAAATTCATTCCCAGTTAAATTATATTTCTTTATAGCATGTTCTTTGCAGTTAGAGAAATTTTTCTGTATACTTTTTATAGAACACTTCTTCTTTTTAATATTGAGATAATGTCCTTTTTATTAATCTTCATATGCTCACTTCTAAACGTAAGCTATTTTTTTTATTTGTACATTACCATTTCCATCTGTTCCTGCAGCGAGATCGATAAATTTCTTCGGTACTTTTGATATTATTTCATCATTTTTATTTTGCTCATAGAATCCATAAGCACTTGTACTTATATTTAGAATATTTGATATATCTTTTTGAAGAAGATCCTTTTCAATTCTTAAACTTTTTAATCTTTCACTAAACATAAAGTTCATTACCATTATTATATATAACATATAGTTGTAGATTGAAAAAATACAACAAAAAGTTGGATGGATAACTTAACTCAAATTTATTATAAAGCTAAATTTGATAAATGTTAATTGTTTTGAATGAAAAAATCATGTCTAAATAATTTTCTCATATCTAGTTTAAAACAGCATTTCAATAGTGCCGCAATGGACCAACGATACATACAATGTATTGTAATTGCTTAAAGGGGGAATGTGACTTGATCAAAGTAAAGGTCAATTTTCCTGAAGATGAAAAGATACTTGTTGATAAAATGACGGAAGTAATTGGGGAGATATTAATAAAAAAACTTAATAAAGAAGAAATGAAGAAATTTATAGATATTCTTCAAAAGGATGACGGAAAAATACACTTATAGGAGGGATGTTTGATTTGAAGTTAAAAAAGATGGATACAAATGATGCTTTAAAACTTGATAAGCATATTAGAGTATTACAAGCTATTATTCCAATAGAAAGTAATAGGGATAGAAAATACATCAGGATGTACTTAGCAAGCTTTTAGAGAAGAAAGCAGCTGTATCGAGAACTTTTAAACATTGCCGATGAAAAAATTAATGGTGAAGCTCTTGAAAATAGAGTTATGTTTTTTGAAGATGAATTTGGTACGATATCAAGTAAATTCAAATAAAAAAATTAGAAAGTTAGCTTATGAATGATAAAAGAATAATGGTAAACTTAAATTTGGTTACGGGATCAGTCGGGGCATATGATACATTTGAATGAGCATAGATTTATGGAACTGAGGAATTGAGATAAGAGTGAGTGAACACTCTTATTTTTAATTTAGGTTTTGATTTATTAATTTAGTATTGAGTAACAATATGGTTATTAATAAAAATTATAAATAAATTTGAAGTATATGTGTTTATTGTTATATAATTACTTAGAGAGGACAAATGTTACAGTATAAATCCATTGTTTAATGTGGCTTTCGCGTATGAAAATTTTAGATATCCTAGAATTAATGGTAAAAAATATACTTTGATTGATATTAATACTTCTACATCACAGTATGATTTGCTATTAACAATTTATACTCTAAATAATGGATTTAAATTTCAATTTGAGTTTGATACTGATTTATTTAAAACGGATACTGTCATAGAATTTATTTATTCGTTAGGTGATATTATTGATCAAATAGTTGAAAATCCAGAAATAAAAATTAATTCAATACAAATGTTTGGAAAACAAAACAATAATATAATTATAAATGATGGAAAGTTATATTAAAGAGATTCATATTAATGTTTCTTAAATGAGTTAAGAGGGAGTTATTAATGGATATTAGTAGAAAGAAAATAATGTTTTTTGTGATGTTAACGTATGTAAGTACTATTGTTTTTTTTATAATAATTAGAGTATTAGTTAAGAATTCTATAAATTTAGTAGGAATATCAATGGTTATTCCTATTATTTCAGTAATTATTGTTGAAAAATTCATTTTTAAAGAAAGCTTAAGAAGTTTATTTAATTCTAATAATTTTAAGATAAACTTATGGCTTTTATTTGCAATATGTATACCAGTAGTTATGTCATTTATTATAAATTTAATCAATACTGTATATTTTGGTAAGATAATTGTTTCTCCAAAAGTATTTTTAGCTAATGTTATAACAGGTTTATCAATAGCAACCATTTCAGCATTTGTGGAAGAATTAGCATGGAGGGGGTTTTTGTTTAATGAACTACGATATTTAGGAATATTTAAAGTGCTATTATGCATATTAGTTATGATTATTTTGATTTGTTAGAGTATTACCGAGATAGACTTGCGTTAATAAAATCAAAAATGCGATAGATTTAAAATTGAATTTATGCAAGTGCTTTTAAAATTATTTAAAGTTGAATTTTAATATTGAAATAATGGAGGCAGATTATGAAATTATTTTGTTTACCATATGCAGGTGGAAGTGCATCTATATACTATGAATGGAAAGAAAAATTGTTGGATTACGATATACAATTAAAGCCTATTGAATTAAAGGGTAGGGGTGCTAGATATGGTGAAGGTTTCTATACTGATTTTCAAGATGCAGTTAATGACATATATTTAAAAATAAAAGATGAAATTATAGATGATGGATATGCAATTTTTGGACATAGTATGGGAAGTTTATTAGCTTTTGAGCTTTACTATAAAATAGTTGAAAATGGTGGTAAAATACCAAAACATATATTTTTTTCTGGGTATGGAGCTCCACATTGCGCAAGAGAAAAAAAACCTATACATAATTTATCAGATGCTGAATTTATGAATGAAGTTGTAAAACTTGGAGGGACTCCAACTGAAGTAGTTGAAAATGATGAACTATGTAAATTAGTAATTCCGATATTAAAAAATGATTTTAGAATATTAGAATTATATGAATATAAGAAGAGAAGTAATCCGATAGAATGCGATATAACCATTTTAAATGGAAGTGAAGATACATTAACCTTTCAAGAATTAAGTGGATGGAAGTTGCATTCGTCAAAGAATACAAGAATAATTACATTTGAAGGAAATCACTTTTTTATTAATAGTAATATGAAAAGAATTATAAATTTAATTGAAACTACCCTGTTATAAGGTGATAAAATTTTTGTGAATAATGTTTTAAATAAAATTGTTAGCTAATAATTATGAGGAGAAAAATATGTAAATGAAAATTATAAAGGAGAAAATAGATTTTAATTTAAGTAAGGAAAAATTTCAATATTTTCTTACTTTCATAAGTGAAAAAGAAAAAAACAAAATATTGAAATATAGAAACTATGAAGATTCCTTAAGATCATTGTATGGTAAGTTAATTCTTAAGAATATGTTAAAATTAGATGAAATTCAATTAAAATATAATAAATGGGGCAAACCTGAGCTTATAAATAATAGTAGAATACATTTTAATATTTCGCATTCTGGTGAGTGGGTGGCTGTTGGAATTGCAACAAAGCCAATAGGTATTGATGTACAAAAAGTGGATAAAATTGATTTATCAATAGCGAAAAGTTTTTTTTCTAAAGATGAGAATGAGTATATCCTATCTTTATGCCAAAGTAGTCGAAAGGATGCTTTCTTTAAGTTATGGACTCTTAAAGAGGCGTTTATAAAGGCAAAGGGAAAGGGATTATATATGCCATTAGATTCATTTACTATAAAGATATTAAACGATAAACCTATCTTATATAGTGATGAAAATAAAAGATGCCAATTATCTGTTAAACAAGTAGAAAAAGATTATTTTATGGCAATATGTATATTAGAAGAATAATATGGACATATAGTTGTTTTAATAAACATAAAATTGGAGCTAATAAAAAATGGATGAAAATAATTTTCTTAAGATTATTGAACTAATAATAAATTCAGGTGCTTCTTATGCTGAGTTAAAAACAGATAGTTTATATATAAAAGCGTTAAAAGGAAGTAATGATAAACAATCTTTCAATAAAATAAAAATAGGTGATGAAATTTGCTGTACTAAAGAAAGATCTGATATTATGCAGATAAAGTCATTATATGTTGGTGTCATAAATATTTTTAATAGAAAAACAAATGATGTATATGTAAAGATAGGAAGTAAGGTTAAACAAGGTCAGATATTAGGTATAATTATGTTCTTAAAAATACCCATAGATATAGTATCACCAGCTAAAGGTATAGTGACAGAAGTGCTTGTGAAAAATAATGAAATGGTTGAATATGGACAAGTGCTTTTTAAAATAAAAATATAGATTATAGTCGGTAGATAGTTTTGTGTAAAAACAAAACTGCCTACTATTTTTGCATAATATGTTGGTGATTTTGCAATGGTCAAGTTTTTTTGTAACGCTTAACTCTAATAATATATAAGTTGATTTTTAGAGTATTAAGCATTAAGTAGAAAGTAATTTATAATCAAGGCAAGTACTATATGCATATTTAGGAAACTACATTGTGTATTTTGTGGGTTCTTTCCAAAGTTATTTAAAAACATGTTTATTTTAAGGTATAATTAATTATACAGGAAAAGGGAGTCTAATCAGTTATTCTATTATAATTACAAAACAATTAGTTTTTTTAATTGTAAGTAAATATTAAATGAAACTTTCAATTTCCCATCCTTCAATAGTATCAACATGAAAATGCAAAGTATTAGATAAAGTTTCTCTATCAATATCATGACTTAATCTAAGTTTTATAATTTTATCGCCTATAGTATTTTCTGGAAGTTCCTTGTAAAGCTCTTTGTGTAGGCAAAAATTCTCCTTGTAAAATGCCTTTTCAAAAATCGCAATTTGGTTCAATGAGCTGGTGCTAATTATGCAAGCTCACCAGGAAGAGTCTTAATCCACTGTCTTGACCCTGTTTTTGTTTGTGAAAAAGTAGCATATACAAATGTTAGTGAAATGGTTAATATACAGGAGGTTGTAAAAAATACTGTGACTGGATTTAAGGGTATAGGAGGTCTTCAAACTAGAGGGAAGTGCAGAGAAGGGTACCCTAAATCATCGTATATATGATTGATGAATATTTATATAATGTAAAAAATAGTACAAACTTTTCATATATTTTATTTAAATATAAGAGTATTCTGCAAGTTCTAACTTATTCCTTTAAAAAACTGCTATATATTGAAACTACTGTGAAACTTAAACTATTTATGTTCCCCAATACCAATTTTTAAGGGATTATGGTACATAAATAGTTTGTAGTTGAGTTAGTTTCACTATAGATAAATTGCTCTAACTATTAAAATTCATTTGACCAAAATGCCTAGAAGACGGCATTTTGGTACAAATAAATTTCAAGTTTCAGAGTGGTTTATCTTTAATGAAACATTTGTTTTGAATTATTTACCTTTGTTTAGAGTGTTATATACAATTTTTCCATCAGTAATTGTCAAGCATACTTTAACATCTTTAATTTCATCTACTGATAAATCAAAGATATTATTATCTAAAACGGTAATATCGGCTAGTTTACCTTCTTCAATAGTTCCTAATTTATCATCAGAAAAATTTGCATATTGCCCTCCAATTGTCCATGCTCTTAGAATATCAGCTTTACTCATGCTTTGTTTTTTATTAAAGCCTGTTAAAGGATTTCCATCTGGGAATCTTCTGCTAGTAACAAAGTATACTGATAATGGAATATTGGGAATATCAAGGGGAAGATCTGTTCCACAGCAAATATTAACACCTTTATCTATCATGCGTTTATATGGCCAATAATTATTTATTCTGTCATCACCAATTAAATCTTGTGCATAGAAATCTGAGTATTTTGAAGTACAATTCATTATTTGAACATAATTAATTGCAGTAATACCTAAATTGCTCATGCGAACTATATCATCGGGATGAACAAGTTCTAAATCTATAATAGCATGTCTAGAATCTCTTTTTCCATTGATTAATCTACATCTTTCTATTATATCTATTGATTTTCTTACAGCTGCATCGCCTTCTGCATGTAGTGCACATCTGAAACCTTTTTTATCAGCTGCTTGTGCCGTTTCTTCTAATGTTTTATAATCGGGAGAATATTTGCCACAGGAATCTGGAATATCCTTATATGGTTTGAGCAATTCTCCTTCATGTGAAGCTATTTCTCCATCTACCATTAAATTATATCCCATAAATTTTATAAAACTATTTTGAAATCTCTTGCTACAAGTATCGCCGTATTCAAAATTAGCGTTATTAGAAACTGGTTGAGAAACAAGATTAATTCTGTGAATAAGTTCACCTTTTAGTTCCATTTGCTCTAATATATCAGTAAAACCGTAATAATCATCAAAACCAATTTCTTTTATGCTAGTTACGCCTCTTGAGGCTAGCAATTTGCTAAAGTTATTATATTCATCAACTATATTTTCTTCCTTAAGTAATTCTTGAAAAAGCTTAAAGCATGCTTCAGCATAGCATTTATCATGTTCAATACCATATTTTTGATTAGCTATAGTATTTAACCAACATTCACTCCTATCCTTAGAAAATGCTATTACAGGACGATCTTTAAATACTTTATCTAAAACAGCACTACCTTTTTCGACTTCATGCCAATTATTCATATTTAAGCAATGTCCTAAAATAGTTTTTGAATTAGGAATATTTTTGGCATATTCTTCAATAGCTAATAATGCTTCTTCACTATTATGAACATTGGAAAGATCTACGCCCGCTTTGCTCCACACATATCCTGTAAAAAATACATGGTTATCAACAAAACCGGGACATATAAGTTTATTTTCTAGTTTATAAATTTTTGTTTTTGAACCGATCCATTTTGTAATATTTTGTTTTTGATCAACTGCTATTATTTTATTATCCTTAATAACTACTATTCCTGAAAATGGTTCATCTTCACCAATTTTAGACGTAAATATAGCATTAGATTCAAGGATAATGTCAGCATAGTTGTTTTGATTTTTCATAATATAAATCCTCCACACTATAGTATTTTATTAAAATTACTTTATTAAAAAACCACATGCTAAATAGGCTGTTGAAGCTATAATAAATGAAATTATATGATAGGGTAGTCCTGATAAATTGTGACTGTATAAATCAATTTCTGTTCCACCAGCGGAGCAAAGTCCTGCATCTGAGGCAAAGCTAGCATTACTTCCAAATAGACCAGCTGAGAACAATGCAGCTATGCATATATATGGATTAGCTCCTGTTGCACTTGCTAAAGCTATAACTGATGGAAGAGCCATCATATAAAGTGTCCAGTTGAATGTTACAAGGAATTCTGTTGAACAGAATAATATAAATATAATAAATGGAAGTATGCTTGGATTTACTATTCCTTTGGTGATATTTACTATAAAAGTTGTAAATCCAAGATCAGATATCATATCTGACATTGTTATTCCTATTATTAAGAGAAAAGTCATTTGAAGCATGCTTGTAAATCCTTCATAAAGTATTTCCATTAGATCATTCATAGTAAATATTTTTTGAATTAGAAATAAAGCACCAGTAATAAATATTGCTAATCCAATTCCGTATTGCATGTTAAAATTGAAATATACAGAACATCCTACCATAGAAGCAATAGGTACTATAAAGCTTATTATATTAACACCTTTACGTATTTTATGAAAATCTTCTTCATTTGAAGTGATTTCACCTTCGATAAGAGGTTTAAGAGATCCACCATTTTCAACACGCTCATATGCTTTTTTTATTCCTCCAAGTTTAGGCATTACATTTATTGCAAGAAGGAATGCTATAGCTAATGAGGCAAAGCTGTAGAAAAAGAATGGTACTGTATTCATATATGCGTGTACGCCCATCCCTTTAGTAGCAAATTTGTCAGTTTCTAATAATGATGCACCAAAGACTACCCATGATCCGATTGGTATAAGACTTGATGTGTGAACTGCAGTTGCTCTAATATTATATGCAGTATGTTCTCTTGGAATTTTGAATTCATCATTGACTGTTGACATGCTGGCACCAATTACAAAAGCCTGAAGATAATCATCAACACATAGTACAAAACTCAATAACCAAGTTATAATAAGTGCTACTTTAGAATTTTTGGCTCTCTTTGATACTATTTTTGCAAAGTATGTAGCCGCACCACTTTTTTTTAGCATAACAATCATAACGCCGAGTAATAAAAATACAATTGCTAAATATGCATTATCTGAATTAGTTATTGTTTTAATAACTCTATCTTGGTAAGCGGTAAAAAAATCTAGTTTATATTTAATAAAAACTGCAAGCATACCGCACCAAAGGAAACCTTCAATAACACTTTTAGTGAGAATAACAAATAAAAATATTGAAATTGCTGGTAGCATGCTCCAGACTCCATAATATTTTGCTCCTTTAGGCGTAAAGATAGCACTAATTATGAATGCAATAATCATGAGAGCATAACCGAGTATTCTTCTTGTTTTTAAATTTATCTTCATTTGTTTCACCCCTTAAATAATCTTGGTTCCATAGTCAAAAGCTCCATTTATCATGCAGACTTTTGCAGAGAACTTTGCTGCCACTTTAAAAGCATTACTAATCTGATCTTCTGTTAATTTAACATTCTTTTTCCAGCCATCATTTAATAAGCTCATAAGAAATGAAGTGAAAAATGAGTCGCCAGCACCCATTGTGTCTAATGGAGTGATTTTTTCAACTAAACCTTCATAAAAATTTTCTCCATCATATAAAAGTTGACCATTCACGCCCATTGTTGAAAGCACATATTTTACACCAATATTGTGAACTTTTTGCTGAAATTTTTTGATTTCATTAATTGAGAGATGCTCGCAGGAGAATAAGGCGAAATCTATATATGGACATATTTGCTTCAGATATTCAGATGATCTAAATTCATCTTCAACTGAAAAATCAAAACTTATTATACTGCTTAAATCTTTCAATTTGGCAATTTCTTTTTCAACACCAGCGTAGCAGCCACTGTGAATTAAATCGAATTCTTTAAGATATTCTATTTCACTATTTGAAAGCACAATTGGACGTACTTTTGTTTCTCTTAAGTCATCTGAAATAAAAACTCTATCACCGTTGATAATGTTTACATCGCAGTGCTCAGTTGTGGCACCATTAATTTCTGAACAATGAGATATATCTACACCTAAATCATTTAATACATATTTTATATATTTTCCCTCAGCATCATCTCCAAATAAACCAAGATAAGCTGAATTTACATTGCTTTTTTTAGCATAAACAGCAAAATTAACTGCATTTCCTCCGGGAAACATTATATTTTTATTTATATAACGATCTACTACGTTATCTCCAAAACCAACAACTTTCATTTTGTACATCTCCTTATAACTTAAATTAAAATATAAAACGTTTACTTTACTAATCGCATATATAGCACCACTTTTGCAGTGCCATATATATGCTATCAATATTAATATTCTACTTTTCTGTAATACTTTCTTAAACTTAAAGGATGTTTTCTTTTATCTTCTAGATGGATACTTATTCTTTCAAATAATGAAGCTATTACTATTGGCGATAAATACTTTCTGAATTCTTCGTTTATGCCAGTAAGTTCGTATTTCTTTGTATCAAATATAGAAACTTTTTTAGAAACCTTGTTTACAAATTTTTCAACTCTTTCAGTTAATGGACGAGTTTCATCTTCACCTTTCATTATGATAATGCTTGTATTTTCATCCACCATTTCTAATGTTCCGTGGAAAAATTCTGCAGAATGTATTGATTTTGCATGTATCCATTGCATTTCTTCAAGAACACACATAGCATAGGAATAAGCTTCTCCCCAGAGATTTCCTGAAGCAACCACCATATGATAAGCTTCATCTTTATATTTATTTGCAAAAGCTTCAGCTTTATTTTCTGTTGCCTCTTTTACTTGGATTAAAATTTCTGGCATTTTTTCTATTTGTGAAGCAAATTCATCGTATTTATCGAATTCTCCTCTTTTATTCATCAATCTGAAAATTAGCAAATATAATTGAATATATATAGAATCTGAAGCATTATCGTTTTCTGCATAATTAACTAAAACATAGTCTGAAACCTTTGCTAAAGGAGTATCTAATTCCCCTACAAGACTAATTGTTGTAACGCCCTTTTCTTTACAGTATTTTGCAGCGGCAACAGTTTCTTTAGTTGTGCCTGATAATGATGAAAAAATTGCTATTGAATCTTTGTTTAAATGTTTGTGATCCATTAATATTAATTCAGCTGCAATTTTTGCATGAACTTCTATATTTGAATTTGAATTAAGTATATATTCAAATGGATACATAATAGCTACAGATCCACCTGAACCAATTAGAAAAATATTTTTATATCCCTTTTCAGTTATTTCATCTGCAATATCCTCTATTTTTCTTCTTAAGCCTGTTGCACCTTTTGTTACATTTAAAAATCTTTGTACATCAAAATTTAACATTATAAAAAATCCTCCCTTATTTAGTATTGTACTTTTTTTCCAGTACTGTATAATTAATTGTGTAGAATTACATTTTGACCGATTATTGCGTATTGTAAATTAAATACGTTTTTGTCGGTCGTTTTTGTATATTTTTAAACAAGTATACAAAAATATTGTTTTAGCTAAATCTATGCAGATATATACCACGTTTAATAAATATACCAATATATAAAAGCATACCAGTTACGATATAAATGTACCATAGTGAAATGCCGTTGTCAAGAAAACGTTTATCCTTATTCATGATTTTTTAAATAATTATTTTGTTTAAAGTGACGTATACCTAGTGAAGTTGTTTACAGTATTAAATTTAATGTGTGAACTGTATAATACCGCACTAAAATTCTTAAATTGTGATTTATAAAATATTTCAGTATATGATAATTTATCATTTGAAAGTGAACTTTCGGAGATGTTGAATTTAAAAAGATAGCAGCATATTAAAATAATTTTAGCTCGAGATTTAAATTCATAAAAAATTGACTAAATAAAATAATGATGGTACACTTATATCGAATCTGGTATAAAATATGAGAGGTATATTATATTGTAAAGGTATAATACAATAAACTCAAAATTTACTAGATAATTAATTATGAAAAATAAGAGGTGTTATAATGAATATTGATATGATTAGGAAAATGAATAATGAATTGAAAATAATGGATTTAAGCGATATTAACTTTAGACAATATGGCCGCGTCCTAAATAATATTGATTGTAGCTTGATATTAGATTATGCTGAGAAATCAATATGTATTCCTAAAAAAGGCACCAAATACTGTGAAAGCGTAAAAGAATTAGAAACATTTTCTGTTGTTGATGATATCAAATATGAGGTTTATGGTGGTTTAGATATTGAAGTTGGTTGCTGTTCTGGTCAAAATACAATGTTAACAGGTTTAGAATATCATCAGGGAAGTGAAACAATTGTTGCAGTAACTGATTGTATAATAATGGTTGGTAGGTTGCAGGATATGAAGGATTGCACATATGAATCAAAAAATATAGAATCATTTTATGTAAAAAAAGGACAAGTTGTTGAATTATATACAACAACTTTGCACTATACACCTTGTAACGTAAGTGAAAATGGTTTCATAACACTGGTTGTATTGTTAAAAGGCACAAATACTGTTATTGAGAAAGATCATAACAAACTTTTAACTAAGAAAAATAAATATTTTATAACACATCCATCTCAAGAACAAAAAGTAAAAAATGGAGCAATTCCAGGTTTTGTTGGAGATATTCCAGAAATTAAGTTAGACTATGGAACGTCTGGAAACTAAAGATTGCACAAGATTAAATTTTAAATAGAATAAAAAAACTTTATGTAATATGAGATAAGCAGTATGGTAACAAAAGTAAATTAGTGATTTGTATATGATTTATTAGAGTAATAATAAGCTGTGCACTAAAAAAATTAGTGCACAGCTTTCTGTACTTATTTCAAAAAAATTATATTTTAATGACTAAGAACTTAACTAAAAACGCTTTGCTTTGAAAAAAGAGTTTTTAGGACTAATAATAATTAAAAATATTCTAAACTAAATCATTATAAAAGCTGCATTTTTCACCGCTTATATACGATTTTGTATATTCAACTACTTTATCATTGTTATTAATAACTGTAATAGTATTTAGGAATACTGCACTATCTAAAGGTAAGTTTAAAAGTTTAGCTATACTTCTATCTATATTTACTAGAGTTAAAGTTTCATAACCTTTTGCTAAGTAAGTATTATTAGCTAAAAACAAATCATAAAGAGAATATACTTCAAAATTACTTTTTTCTATGTTTTTTATAATTCCGTATGGCACAAAAGTATCTTCAATAGATATAGGCTCATTGTTCCCTAATCTTAGTCGTATTATTCTATATATATAATCGCTTTCTTTTATATTAAAAATTTTACTGTATTTATAGCCAGCTTTTCTTTTTTTTGTATATAATACTTTAGTAGAAGGAATAATTCCTTTGTCCAAAAGCATTTTTCCAAATCCCTGAATCCTATAAAGATCATTTTGAATTTTTGGATTTGTCACAAATGTACCTTTTCCACGCACTTTTTTTAAAAGTCCTTCATCTACTAATTTAGATATGGCATTTCTAACGGTCATTCGATTCAGTCCATATGTTGCTGCAAGTTCTCTTTCAGATGGAATTAATTCTCCATATTTATATATACCTGTTTCGATTTTTTCTTTTATAAGATCCTTTAGTTGTATATTCATTGGAATTTTAGAAGCCAATACATTATCCTCCAATTTATGTATATTATTAATGTTTTATTAAATATCTTATTTAATCACAAAAATTATATCATTAAATTAATTGCGTGTAAAATATATTTAAGGCATCATCATATACTTGTGTTTTTGTAATAATTGATATATTATTTATTAGTAATTGATAATGTTTTTATACAAAGAAGTAAGGGGGCAATGCTTAAAGTGGGAAGATACATGGGATTAGTTAGTATTGAAATTTCTGATAGAATTGAAGAGTATATTGATATTAATAATTTAAAGGAGCATGATAAATTACCATCTGAAAGAGAATTAGCAGAAATTTGGAAAGTAAATAGAACAACCTTACGAAGAGCAATTGATAAATTAATTAATGAAGGGGTTTTATATAGCAAGGATGGTAGAGAAAATTATGTTTCACCTAAAAAAATTGATAGAGATTTGTGCCACTTTATGTCTTTTACTGAAACCATGAAGAATAGGGGCCTTTGTATAAGTACTAAATTAGTATCAATTAAAATAGTAGAAGCAAACAAGGAATTAGCAAAAGCATTATCTATTTTTTTAGGTAGAGAGGTATTAGAAATAAAGAGAATTAGAATTGTTGATGAAAAACCTTTGGATTTTGAAATATCATATATTCCAAGCAATCTTTGTAAAGGAATTGAAAAATATGATTTAGAAAATAATTCTTTATATAAAATTTTGGAAAGAGATTTTAAAATAAAGCTATTAAAACAAAGACAGGATGTTAGCATGCAATATGTTGGACTAGAAGAAGGTAAATATTTAGACATAAAAGAAGGAACAGCCGTATTGGTTTCAAAAGGAATTACTTTAAATGTTGCAGAAGAACCTGTAGAATATTCAATTGCATTTACAAGAGCTGACAGATGTTCATTTAGCAGTGTCCTTAAATAGTAATAATTACTTTATTAATCTTATATAAAAGGTATGGACATACCGCAAAGAGTAATTAAAAAGAAAACATTAGGGAAAGTATGAAATTTTTAAGGATATGACAGAAAGAATTTAAGTAAATATAAATATATTAAATTATTAAGATTTTTATTGTTCTATATGTATAAAAGATAAAAGGATTAAAAAAGGCTTGAAGTTAATTCAGGCTTTTTTTATTTGTAAATTTTCAAAATTAATCTAAAAACTTTAAGCCATGTTTCAGTATATTTATTTTTATAAGTCTAAAATTACATATTTAAGTTTCAATATCAAAATTTTTATATGAATTGTAAAGGGCAAAATACCGATATTAAGCCAATAAACTGATACAATTTAGTTTGAATTTATATATTCATATAAATTCAAACTATTTATAGTCTAAAATCTAATTACAATTATTTATAAAAAAATATGCAACTTAAAATTTTTACTATTTTATTGATTTTTTTATTTGTATGTAATATAATGCAATAAAAGTATATTAAATACAAATAATTAATCAAATTAAGATTAAGAAAGCTCAATGTTGAAGAATCATGCAAGTAATTAAAGAATAAGGAGGACAAGCATGAAAAAATTAAAAAAATCTATTGGTTTCTTTCTATTTGTAGGGATACTTCTATTGTTATCGCCAGCTGTAACTTCAAAGGCTGCTGCTTTAGATCCTAAAATTGGTCTGGAAATTTCAAATAACTCAACATTTGATGTACAAGCCCCAATAAGAATAAGAGGTTGGGGATTAAATACATCGGGTATAAAAGCAATCGATATTTGGGTCGATGGTTCCTGGAAGAAAAGCTTAGTTAAAGGTGATGGCTTTGGTTATTCAAGACCAGATGTTAAACAAGCATATCCTGCATATCCTGATGCCGATACATCCGGATATGACTACAATTTAAAGGATTTATCCGTAGGAACTCATACTTTAACTGTTTGGGCTATAGGAAATGATGGTACAAAAACATCTTCTACAGTTTCAATCACTGTTAGTTCTTCACCAAAAATAAACCTTGAACTGAGTGACAATGAAACTGTTCCGCTAAATCAGCCTATTTTATTAAGAGGGTGGGCGTTGAACAGTGGAGTTTCAGGAGTTGATACCGTAGATATTTGGGTAAGCAATGGATCTAGCAGCTGGTTTAATCACAGTCTTACTGTTAATCTTTCAAGACCTGATGTAGCACAACTATATCCAAATTATTATAACAATGTAAATTGTGGATACAGTGAATATATGACGTTCTCAACTCCAGGCACATATACAATATATGCTTATGCTATGAAAGGCAGTACAAAATTAGCATCTACTTCAGTAACCTTGAATGTAATTGATCCTAACAATCATAAAGGACAAGATGTTGTAAATTATGCAAAAAAGTTTTTAGGTGTACCATATGTATGGGGTGGAACTAGTTCAAATGGATTTGATTGCTCCGGTTTTGTTCAATATGTATATGCTCACTTTAATGTTTCACTACCAAGAACTTCAGAAGAACAAGTTAATTTAGGTACGCCGGTGTCTAAATCTGATCTTGAACCTGGTGATTTAGTTTTTTTCAATAACACATATAATGGAGTAAATCCAACCCATGTTGGTATATACGTAGGAAATGGACAGTTTATAGCAGCGGGAAGCGCTGGAGTTAGTTATTCTGACTTAAATAGTAATTATTGGACACAACATTATGCTACAGCAAGAAGAATTTTTAATTAGTATAAACCTGAATTGACAAATAAATTTTTAAGTGCTGTATAATTTATTATGCAGCACTTAAATTATAAATAAATATTATTGTCAAATGTACATATATGGATTTATTTCTTATTGATATTTTTTTGTATACCAATTTATTCTACAAGTTGGTGTGAAGCTATTTTT
Source organism: Clostridium neuense (assembly GCF_045310695.1). Lineage (NCBI taxonomy): Bacteria > Bacillati > Bacillota > Clostridia > Eubacteriales > Clostridiaceae > Clostridium > Clostridium neuense. The sequence goes on along the minus strand of NZ_JBJIAA010000006.1, from coordinate 189,547 downwards.
GTATTCATTGATTTTTGCGTAATCAATGAATTTCTTATCTAATTCTCTTTCTCCTTTAATAAAAACTGTTGCAGTTTTAGCTGCATAAATGACTAATTTAATTTGCTTACTATCAAAATTATTGTAAATAATTTTTAATGGTAATCATGGGGACGCAAAACTAATCTATTTAGCGAGGAATTAAATATAGAGTCTGTAAAATAAGCTGCAAAGTGGTAGTTTACTATAACTTTTTATGATACAATTAAAAAATAATAATTAATGTTTAAACTCTTGAGGTGCCATTACGAAGGTTAGTGAATATATGTTTAAGTTTGAGATTAAAATGCATTATGAAATCAAAAATGGTTTTAAAAATATAAATAGTGGAATGAAAATTATTTTCATAAGGATTAAGTAATGGTACGTATATAAATTAGAGATGTTAAAGTATACATAAAAATAATTGTGTACTTTTTTACTTTGTAAGTGAAAAAACTAAAGTTAAAGGAAGGTAAAGTTAAATGAGTAGGAAAATGATTTTTTTTGATATTGACGGAACCATAATTGATGAGGATACTCATGTGATTCCAAAAACAACAATAAAGGCCATAAGAAAAGCGCGTGAAAATGGAAATTTAGTTTTTATAAATACAGGAAGAACATATTTTAATGTTACTAAGGAAGTGCGTGAAATTGGGTTTGATGGATATATTTGTGGATGTGGATCGACTATATATCTAAATGGACAACCACTTTTAAAGGAGTCTATTCCACATGAAAAATGTGTTGAAATTGTAAAAAAGCTTCGTGAATGCAAGATTGATGCTCTTTTAGAGGGCTCAGATAATTTTTTCTTCGATAACGCTAAAGAGGATTCCGAGAGAATAGCACAATTAAGAAGCAGCTTAAAAAGAAGAGGCGTTGACGTAACAAAATCTTGGGACGAGCCTGATATTGTTTTCGATAAATTTGTTATATGGATAAATAAAAATAGTGATTTTCAAACTTTTTACTCATTTATCACAAAGGATTTTGACTATATTGATAGGGGAGAAAACTTTGGAGAGATAGTTATTAAGGGATATTCGAAGGCAACTGGAATTAAATTTCTAGAGGATTATTTAAATATTCCTTTAGAAGATTGCTATGCAATTGGGGATAGTACTAATGATTTGCCAATGCTTGAATATGTTCCAAATAGTATTGCTATGGGAAATAGTACTTCCGTTTTATTTGATTTAGTATCCTTTGTTACAAAAGATATAATGGATAGTGGAATTGAACACGCTTTAGCATATTACAATATTATTTGATTTTAGAAACTTTTGCAGCAGGAAAAGTAATGGTTATTTAGGCTTAGGTGAAACAGTAATGCTTAATATTACTGTTTCACTTATTTTTTTATGAATTATTAATTATTAAACTGCTAAAACTACAGTAAATTTATTGATAATTAGGAGTGTACTTCAATGTTAAAGGAATTTAAAGAATTTGCAGTGAAAGGGAATATAATAGATTTAGCTGTTGGAGTTATTGTTGGAAATGCTTTTGGCAAAATAGTTACTTCTCTTGTAAATGATATAATTATGCCGTTAATGGGATTTATAACAGGTGGAATAAATTTTACCTATTTAAAAGTTGTTATAAAGGGAAAATACGGTAACGTGCCAGCTATTACACTTAACTACGGAAATTTTATTCAAAACATAATTGATTTTTTGATAATATCTTTTTCGATTTTTTTGTTTGTTAGATTAATAAGTAAATTAAGAATAGAAAACAAGGATAGAAGTTCAGAAGAAGTGAAAGTGGAATCAGAAGAGGTAGTGCTTATAAAAGAAATTAGAGATATATTAAAAAATAAATAAGTTAATTAAAGAACCTTAAATTGCTGTAATATATTTAGGGTTCTTTTGATTTTTTGCAGTTGAGCTAGTTTGCAATCGATAAATAAACATATAAATTATAATTTGATGATAGAAATATAAATTTATTTTGTATTAATACATGAAGAGCTCTTTAAGAATTGAGTTATGCAAGGGGGAAAAAAGTGCGTATTGATGAAAAAATTTCTTGGATGAACTAAAAAATAAGAATCCTAAAGCAATGGAATATATATTTGATATTTATGCCACAGTTGTATATAGGGTTATATTTAGAGTATTAGATAAAAATAAAAAATATGCACACATGATCTTAGTGATATTGAAATAAGAGAGGATTTAAAGTTTAAAATTGATTTGAAAAAGTAGATGTGCTTGAAAAATATGTTTATAAAGTTCGTTAAGTACGCAAAAAGGGTATATAATAAAAATGTTTTGTATATTTAAAGATAAAACACCTTGAAACTTGAAATTTATTTGTACAAAATGCCGTCTTCTGGGCATTATGGTGCACGTGAATTTCAATAGTTGAGTAGGTTTATCTATAGGGAGGAATAAGCATGAATAACAAAAGACTAGCGTACTTATATTTAATTATTACAACTAGTGCATGGGGAAGCTTATATGTAGTAAGTAAATTTGTACTAGCAAGCATACCACCTGTTACTGTTTTGTTTTTTAGATATTTAATAGCGGCAGTTGTGCTTTTAGGCATCCTTAAAATTAATAAAAGAGATGTTATTGAAAAAAAGGACTACAAATATATTTTTCTTATTGGATTTTTTGGATATTTTATTTCAATAGGTGCTCAAATGATAGGCACAAAGCTTGCAAATGCATCCATTGCTTCACTTATTAATTCAATGAATCCTGTATTCATAATTGCGTTTGCTGTTCCAATTTTAAAAGAAAAAATTACTTTAAATAAGGTTGTCGCTGTAATTGCCTCTGTTTTAGGAGCTTATATAATTATTGGAGGAGCAGGCAAGGGAGGAGCTTTATTAGGAATTGCATTTTCTATAGTATCCGTTATTTCATGGTCATTAATGTCGGTTATGGTACGCCGTATTACACAAAAATATGATGCTATTACTGTTACAACTTATGCTATAATTGTTGCTATGATATTTTCAGCTCCAGCTTCAATTTTTGAACTTATGAATACTTCACATGGTGAAATTTTTACAATGACAAATTTAATTTGTTTGCTTTACATGGGAATTATTTGTACTGGCTTGTCACATTTACTTTGGAATAAAAGTCTTTCAATGATTGAAGCCGGAAAATGTTCTCTTTTTTATCCTGTACAACCTATGGTTTCTGTTTTTCTTGGTTTTATTTTTCTTGGAGAAAGCATAAATGCAAGATTTATTATAGGTGCACTTTTAATTATAAGTGGAATTGTGTTTAGTATGTTTGCAGGAAATGAAAATAAAAATGAGAATGATAATGAAAAAACGGAGCAAGCTTCCTAAGGTGAATTTAAAGAGATACTTATTTAAAATATAAATTTGTAAAAATATTTGACATTAGTTGGACATTGTGATATAAATTATGTATATTGTAAATAAATTTGATGAAGGAAAGAAGTAAGTTATGTATCTGTTCTGAATGTTTTAATTGTTAAATTAGGGCAATATAGAGAGTTAACATTTGGTGAAAGTTAATGTTCAGGTTTTAACTGAAAATCATCCCGGAGAAGTAAAGCTGAAAGATTTTAGTAAGCTTTAACGGAACTCTACCGTTAAAAGGAGAACGTATGATAGTGTACGTATTGAGCTGTCATAAATCAAGTGTATTTGTTGTACTTTTGATTTATGGAATCAGGGTGGTAACGCGATTATAACTCGTCCCTTTATTTTGGGGGCGGGTTTTTTGTTTTATATATAATTGCCTGCTTTGAGGGGATACGTCTACTCATAAAAAATATTTGCAATATTTTTAATATTCAAACTTTTAAAATGGAGGAATGAAAATGAAGGAATTATCTAAAAAGGATTTGTTTTTTGTTGGTCTTATGTTATTTTGCATGTTTTTTGGTGCTGGAAATTTAATATTTCCACCGTTTTTGGGACAGCAATCTGGAAAACTTGTTGTGTTGGCGTTTAGTGGATTTATCATTTCAGCAGTTGGACTTCCAGTCTTAGCAGTTGTAATTGTAGCTAAATCAAAAGGATTAAATGCGCTAGCAAGTCATGTGCATCCTGTTTTCGCTATTGTTTTTACGATTTTAATTTATCTTTCTATAGGGCCTTTTTTGGGCATACCAAGAACAGGAAGCCTAGCATATCAAATGGGATTAGCACCTTTTTTATCAAAAGGATTTGGTACCAGTCCATTGCCACTTTTTATATACACATTAATTTATTTTGGAATTACACTTTGGCTTAGCCTAACACCAACTAAGCTTGTAGATCGTCTTGGAAAGGTACTAACACCTATATTGCTTGTTTTGATAGCAGGTGTATTTATTTGTAGCTTAATTAAGCCAATAGGAAGCTTTGCTGCACCTAAGGGGGATTATGCATTGTTTCCATTTTTTAAAGGATTTTCTGAAGGGTATATGACAATGGATGCCATTGCGGCTTTGAATTTTGGAATTGTTATTGCTTCAACCTTAAAGTTAATGGGAGTAAAAAATGAAAAGTCACTTGTATCATATTCCAGTAAAGCAGGGATAATAGCAGGAGTATTTCTTATAATTATTTACGCAATGCTTGCTTATGTTGGAGCATCAAGTAGGGGAATATCGTTAAATGCTCAAAATGGAGGAGAAATATTAACGGCCGTTTCAAATTTCTTATTTGGAGATTACGGTGCACTTGTACTTGGAGTTATATTTTCGCTTGCCTGCTTAACAACTGCTGTTGGACTTGTAACTTCTTGTAGTGAATATTTTGCTACGTTGACAACTAAAATTAAGTATAAAACGTGGGTTGTTATACTTTCTGTTTCAAGTCTTATTTTTTCAAATGTAGGTCTTACAAAGATTTTAGCAATATCGGTACCAGTTTTAAATGCAATATATCCTATGGCAATTGTACTTATGGTCATGTTTTTGCTTAATAATTTGTTTAATGGTTCTAAATGTGTCTATGCGTTTGGCATGCTATTTACATCTATATTTAGTATTATAGATTCACTTAATCAAGCATTATTGAAAATAGATTCTATTACAGCTGTCTTTAACTATATACCGCTTTATTCAAAAGGATTAGGATGGATTGTGCCTTCTATATTTGGAATGCTTGTTGGATATGTTATTTCTGTTTCAAAGAATAAAATTACTGTACAGAATGAAATATAAGTTTTATAAGCTGTAAAATATAAAAAGAGTTTGTTATGAAAATTGACAATTTCGTGGCAACTCTTTTTTGTTATATTATGAATTATTTTAAATCTTTTTTGGAATAATATAAAAGAAAAGTATTATAACATTTTTTTCATACATATACTATTAGAGTCGTCTATGTAAGGAGGGTAGTTGTCTATAATTTTATAACCTAAATTTTTATATAAACTTATTGCTTCCGGTTGTTTTGAACCTGTTTGAAGTATTAAACATGTATAGTTTCTTTTGGCTGAAATTTCTTCTAATTTACTTATTAATAGTTTTGCTAGACCTTTGCTTCTATATTCTTTTTTTACAAATATGCGTTTCAGTTCCATAGAAGCATTATCATATTCTTTAATAGCTCCACAAGCAATTGGAATAGAATTTTCGTAAATAATAACTACATCGTTTATAAAATTTACCTTGTTATATTTATCATATTTTTTTTGCATTTCTCCATATCTTAGATAAAGATCTTCATCTAATAGATTTACAAGATATGAAAAATCAGCATTATTACTATTTGTTTGGAGTATTGTAAAATCCATTATTAGTACCTCCTAATTGAATTTAAGAAAATAAATTATTAATAATTATACCATTTGAAATTTAGTTTTTAAAGATAAAAGTCATATCTATAAGTCAAAATAATTAGCATGATTATATGTAATTTAGTTAATTATTATGTATATGGGTTTAAAACGAAGAAAAACTTATTTAAAGCTAATATATACATATAAAAATCATAATCTATTAGTTGTAGTTGAATTTATTGCTATAAGTTCACAAATGTTCACAAAAAATTAATGTTGACAACCATCATAATCATTGATAAAATAATAAGTTTAGTTGACAAAATTTATATAATGAGTTATAATTATTAACATGAAAGAGGGTGTTTTAATTATGTTAAAAGGAAATGGTTTAGCATCCATAAAGGCCGATATAGAAAATCACATTGGTGAAAAGGTAATGCTTAAAGCAAATGGCGGCAGAAAAAAAGTTGTCGTTAATAGTGGAGTAATTGAAAAAACATACCCTAGTATTTTTGTTGTAAGATTAGAGAATGATGACCAGAGGACAGTGACATATAGTTATTCAGACGTATTAACTAAAACTGTGCAAATAGTTTTTGGAGCATAATTGGAGCGATACTATAAATTTAGTATCGCTTTTTTATTTGTCATTTAAAATATAGTTTGATAAATAAAAAAGAAAGATGGCTAACGTCCATCTTTCAACTATGGTATAAAAGGGTATTGAGAATTTATGAGAGGTTATATGGTCAATAACCAATTATAATATTATATTAAATGAGGTTAATTGTCAAGTGAATTAACGTACTATATATACAAAAGTAACAAAATTTTAAGAAATAATAAAAATAAAAATAGAAAAAAATATACCACGTTACAATAAATTCAAATTATAATAATAATTACAAAAAAATATCATAATTTTAGGCTATAAGATATATACATATATTAGGTATTTTGGAGGAGGGATAGTTATGGGTATTGAACTGCTGAAGGAAAATATAGATTATAATCAAGTCATTGGACAAAATACGTCGGATACTGTAGTTAAAGAAGAATATATAATTCCTGATACTCAGCCTGATGTAAGAAAAATACTTATGGTTGATGCTAAGCCTAATGTTACGAATACAGATATCATGCAGGATAAAGTATATATTGAAGGTAACATAGAATTCAATGTGCTTTATTTAGGTGTAGGAGATGAAAGTAGTCAAGTATGTGGGGTAGCATATACATCTAAGTTTTCAAACTATGTTGATATATCAGGGGCCGAGCATGATATGGCATGTTTTGCTAATGCTTATGTAGAACATATGAATTGTAATATTGTAAATGAAAGAAAAATAGGTGTAGAAGGTATTGTTGAGATATCGGCAGAAATTGAAAAACCTTGTAAAATACAAATGGTAAGTGATGTCTTGGGAACGGGAGAAATTCAATTTTTAAGAAAAGAGAGCAAGCTAGATAAACTGATAAGTAAATCTTCTATGGATTTAGTAGGGAAATCTACTATTACAATACCTATGGATAAAGCTCAGATAGATGAAGTGCTTAAGTACGATGCAAACATTCACAAAAGGCAAATAAAAATACTTGAGGGTAAAGTTCAAGTTGAAGCATTTGTAAATATAGGTGTTTTATATAGAGATAAAGAATCGAGAGAAATTAATTTTGTAAGTGATGATGTAATAGTTACAGGGGAAGAAAATGTTGAAGAAGCAGATCCTTCTATGGATTACAGCGTTGACTTTGAAATTGGAGCTTCTGAATTTAATATAAAAGAAGATGATTTAGGTGAAAGAAGAGCGATAAATTCAGACATACTTGTTAAATGTGATGTTGAACTTATTAAAAAAGAAGATGCAAACATAATAGACGATGCGTATTCGCCTCAAAGTAATTTGAAATTGGAAAGGCAGAATTATGATGTAAATATGGTATATGGACATGGCTTTTCAGAAACTATAGTAAAGGAAAATTTAGAAATTGAAGAGAATTCACCAGTGCCATCAGAGGTCATAATGTGCAGTGGTAATGTTAACATTACAGATCAAAAGTTAGTTGAGAATAAAGTTGCATTGGAAGGCGTTATAAATTCATCTGTAGTTTATAGGACATCGGATGCAGATAAGTATGTTTATGCACTTAATGAAGAAATACCTTTTAACTGCAGTGTTGATATACCTGGTTCTAAAATTGACATGATGTGCAATTCAAAAGCTTATATAGAAAATATTGAAGCTGCTGTTGAGGCTAATACAATATTAGTTAAGGCTGTTGTTTCGCTAGAATCTAGAGTCTTTTATACAGAGCATAAGGACTTTATAGTAAATGTGGTTCCAGTAGAAGGAGGAGCTCCAGAAAAGAAGGCAAGCGTAACTATATATGTAGCTCAAAAGGGGGATTCACTTTGGAAAATAGCTAAAAGGTATTGCACTACTGTAGAAAATATAGTAAAGGCAAATAGTATGGAAAATTCAGATGAAGTTTTAGAAGGTCAAAAGTTATTAATACCAGGAAGAGCGATTATATAAAAAAGCGCGAAATAACAGTACTTATTACTATTTCAAGTACTATTATTTCGCATTTTTTATTTTATAATTGTTTTGTATTTATATGAATATTATTTACGGCAATGTATAAAATGGTATAATGTACTAAAGGAAAATAAAAATTAATTTATAGTTGTTGTTTTAAAAAAGTTTGCAGCGGCATTACACAAGGAGGAATTTAGAATGAGAATAAAAGCTTATGCAAAGATAAACATATTACTTGATATTGTAGGGATAAAGGAAAATGGATATCATCTTCTTGAAATGATAATGCAAAGTATAGATTTGTATGATCTTATAGACGTAGATAAAATAGAAAAAGGTATTAAAATGAAATCAAATAAAAGTTACATACCTACTAACAACAAAAATATAGCTTATAAAGCTGCTGAACTTTTTATGAATACATATGGAATAAGCGAAGGAGTTAGCATTAATATTTATAAAAATATACCTACATCAGCTGGACTTGGAGGAGGAAGTGCCGATGGAGCAGCTGTATTAAAGGCCATGAGAAAAATATTTAATGTAAATGTAAGTGATAAAGAACTTGAAAAACTTGGGGCTAAAATAGGTGCTGATGTTCCGTTCTGTATAAATGGTGGTACTGCGTTTTGCAAAGGAATTGGAGAGGTTATAATGCCCATAAGAAAATTTCAAAACAAGATATTGGTTGTTGTTAAACCTAAATTCGGTGTATCTACTAAATGGGTTTATAATGAATATGATAATCTTAATAATGTTAAAAAACCAAAAACAGAGAAGATATTGAATGCAGTAAAAAATGATGACCTTAAATTAGTAAGTACAGAGATGGCAAATGTGCTTGAAGCTGTTACTATAAGCAAATATGGTATTATTGATAAAATAAAGAAGGATATGCTTAGATTAGGTGCTTTAGGGGCTATGATGAGTGGAAGTGGACCATCTGTGTTTGGCTTTTTTGAAGATAGTTTAAGTGCTCAAAAATGTTTTGAAAGCATGAAAGAAAATTATTCGGAAACATTTATTACGAGGACGATTTAAAATGGTATATTTTTTGTGTGGTTTGTATAAAGAAGCAGAAGAGATAATTTCTTATTTTCATCTTAAGAAGAATTCATATATATCGAGTTTTCAGGAATTTGATGGTGATAATGTAAAGCTTATAATTAGTGGTACTGGCAAAATTAATGCCGCTTGTGCAGTTGGATATATTTTATCGCAGAATAAGCCCCAAAATAATGATTTATTTATTAATATAGGTATATGCGGAAGTGACTCAAGAGAGGAAGGGGAAGCGTTTTTTATAAATAAAATAAAGGATGTCGATAGTGGCGAAGAATATTATCCAGATATATTAATAAAGCATCCATTTAAGGAAGCATATCTAGAAACGCATTCAAGAGTAGTTTCACATGGACAAATACCTGATTTATGTGATATGGAGGGAAGTGCTTTTTTTAAAAGTGCCTTAAAATTTATGTATCATCATCAAATAGCTGTCATAAAAGTAGTGTCTGATACTTCTAACAATAAATCAATAGATGGAGATTACATAAAAAAGATTGTTGGACAAAACTTAGAAAAAGTAAAAGTTTATATAGATTATTATACTGAATCAATTTCAAAGGATGAATTTTTTACTGAAAAGGATAAGTTTATAATGTCAACCATAAATGAAAATTTGAAGCTTACTGAAAGTCAAAATATACAATTTAAAAAGGCTTATATTGCACTAAAACTTAGAGGAGCTTTTAATAAGTTTGAATTTGAAAAATTTTTAAAGATAAGGGTGAAAGTGAAAAGTGAGTCACGAAGATGTTTTAATGAACTCATATCAGCCATGTGGGAAAGCTAGTTATTTAAATTCATTTTCTCATATATATGTTGAGAAATCTGCAATTAAATTTAAGGCTGCAAGGGATATATTGAGTAAATTTAAAAATAGCACTGTAGTTTATGTGGAAAATTATAAAGATGTATTTAATAGAGCAAAGCAAGATTACAATATTCAAAAAAAGACTCAAAACTTAATACTTGCGGTTGAGCATAATAATTTTATATATAAAGGTTCTGATATGTGCGAGGATTTTGGAGAAGAAAATTTTTACTATTCATCAAGTATTCTTAATTGCATGTATGGCTGCCAGTATTGTTATCTTAGAGGACTATATCAATCTGGAAATATAGTTATATTTGTAAATATAGAGGATTTTATAACTAGGGCTATGCAAGAAAGTACGAATAAAAAGATTTATTTATGCGTATCTTATGATTCGGATTTGTTAGCCTTTGAAAAGATAACTGGATTCGTTAAAAGGTGGATAGAGGCAGCGATAAAAAATAAAAATTTACTTATAGAAGTTAGAACTAAAAGCACAAATTTTAAAGCTGTAAAAGATTTATATATACCAAACAATGTTATATTTGCTTGGACTATATTGCCGAATGAAGTTATAGAAAAATATGAATTAAAAGTTCCAAGTTTAAGTGAAAGGCTTGAGGATGTAAAGTTAGCTATTGAAAAAGGAGTTCAAGTTAGACTTTCTATTGAGCCTATAATGAAGATAGATAACTTTAAGGAAATATATAAAAAGTTTGTTTGCGATATTTTTAAGGTTATAAATGGAAGCAAGATAAGAGATATAAATATAGGTACCTTTAGAGTTAAAAATGAGCACTTAAAAAGAATGAGAAAGCTTAATCCGTATTCTAATATATTTGCTCATGAGTTTATAAAAATAAATGATTATTCAACTTATAAAAATTTTAATGACATGGAACAATATGTTTTAAGATTGTTTAAGGAATATGTTGACAAAGGAAAGGTTTTTTAAAGTCTTTCCTTCTTTTTTTATGGGAATCAATATTAAGTCACCTGCTGAGGGTGGCTTTAATAAGTTATTTTTTGATGTTATAATTTTACAAACCTTTTCTGGGTTACATTCTGGAAAAAATTTTTTTGACAATAAATTAATCGTATCACCTTTTTTAAATGGATATAAAATGAAATCTGGATTTCTAAGAAGTATAAATTCATAAACTCTAGATAATGTAAAGAAAGATATTGGAAATAGCAGCATAGCAAATGATAATAATATGTAAGGTAGCTGTAACTTTTTGGACTTTATAATTTGTAAAAGTGTAGATATTTCAAAAAGCGTAATTGAAAAAGCAGAAGCTAAAATACTGTTTTTTTCATCTTCGGATTTATTAAAAAATAATGGTTTTAAGAGCTTAATACTGCATACAGTGGCTTTGATTTTTCCTAATAGAATAATTATATGAATGTAACATTTGCCAGGATTAAGTATCAAAAACCTTTTCATTATAAAACCTCCATTCAATATTATATTATTAACATAATTTGATTTTTTATAATATTGGTGTATAAAACTGTATAAATTGGACAAGAATAAAAGTATACATATTTACAAGTATGGATATATGATTTTGAATTTTATATTGATTTGGAGGAAAATAAAATGAAAAAAGTATTTTTTATGTTTTTGAGTTTTGTATTATCGTTTTGCATTTTAAGTGAATATTTTGGTACAAGCATTGAGGTTTCAGCTGGGACTGCTGAAAAATATAATGACATTCAAAATGATATTGCAAAAAAAATAATAAGATTCCATGTTCTTGCTAATAGTGATTCTGACAAAGATCAAGAATTAAAAATTAAAGTTAAAGACAAGGTTATAGGATATATGGAAACTAAACTTAAAACTTGTAAAAGCATTGGTGAGGCAAGGAGGATTCTTATTAATAACGATGCTAATATTAAGAATATTGCACAAGAAGTTATAAGAGAGAATCATTACAACTATGGTGTTAAAACAGAACTGGCTCAAGTTAAATTTCCGGTTAAAAGTTATGGAGATGTTGTACTGCCAGAGGGGAAATATGAAGCTTATAGAGTGCTTATTGGAAAAGCAGAAGGTCATAACTGGTGGTGTGTTATGTTTCCTCCACTTTGTTTTACCGACATTACAAAAGGACAGGTAGAAGAGGATAAAACACTTGATGAGATGAAAAGCGTTCTCACTAAAAAGGAATTTGATACAGTTAATAACTCAAAGAAAGATAGCAACATAAAAGTTAAGTTTAAAATACTTGAAGAAATAAAGTCAATAGCTAAAAAAATAGGTGCAGATATTAATTAAACTTTAAATCTGCACTGCAAGTCGTTTCTTCATTTTTTTTTTCATGTATTATAGATGAAAGTAGGTTATATATATCCTTGCCACTTGAAGGTTTGGAAAATTTAGCACAATTGCTTTTCATTGCTTCTAGTATTGAGGGGTAGGATATAAGATTTTTTATTATTTCTGTACAGTTAGAACCGTCTCCAAGACTTACGGCAAGATTATGTTTAAGCAAAAAACTTTCGTTTTTTTCTTCTTGTCCCGGTATAGGAGAAAACAAAGCTATTGGAATACAACAAAACAAAGCTTCTGTTATGGTTAAACCACCTGGTTTTGTAAGAAGTAAATCACAGGCTTGCATATACTTATTTACGTCTTTTGTATATCCCAGTATTCGTGTTTTTATTTTTGCATTTTCTTTCAATTCTACTAATTTACAATAAAGTTTTCTGTTATTACCAGTAATTGCTATAAGCTGTATATCTATATCGGACATGGAAAGCTGCTCATAAATTGCACTTATTTTTCCCATTCCAAGGCTTCCGCCCATTATCATTATAGTTTTTTTATTTGGATCTAAGCCAAGTTCTTTGAGAGTAGCACTTCTATCAAATTTTTTCATAAAATTAGGATCAACAGGTATACCGATATCGTGTATACATTCTCTCTTTACTCCTCTTTTAACCATTTCTTCTACCATATCTGAATTTGAAACTATATAAGAATCAACTTTGGGACGTATCCAGAAGCTATGAGGAGCGTAATCTGTAAGCATACATACCATAGGCTTTTCTAGTACTTCCTTGGATTTTAATATGGAAACCATCTCCATAGGAAATGGATGGGTACAAACAATTATATCTGGATTAAAATCTTGAATTCGTGGAAGCAGTTTATATGCCATGAATTCGTTTAATTTATTACTTAATGATGCTAAGTTATCATCCTTCTCCGTATATTTGTAAAGTTTTCCAAATAGGGAAGGAGAAACTTTTATGGTTTTTAGATAACCACCTATAATTACTTTATCTAAAAATGGATTTATATATTTTATAGTATCTAATATGTTAACTTCCGAGTCTGGTTCGTACTGCATTATGTAATTTTTTAAGGCAAATGCAGCGTGCTTATGACCACCACCAGCTGAAACAGAAAGAATTAAAACTTTCATGATAAAATTCACCCTTTAAATATTATTAGTCTTTGGATAAATAAAATTTAATTTTTATCCATACTTATGTTGCTGTACTTCAATTATATATAATATGACATAAATTATAAACACTTTTCCTAATTATTTTAACTTATATAGGTATATTATTTCAATAAAAATGAAAACTATAACTATTATAAGATGTATTACCTAAGAAATTCAAATCGAAATTATTAGAATGTCTAGTCAATTTTAGGTAGTATGTCTATATTAATTTATAGGAGTGAATTGATATGAAGGACAGTACAAAAAGAATTTTATACACAGCAGCTACAGCAATTATAGTTGTCTTTTCAACTACGTTTGCAATTTTAATGACACTTGAAAGAATGGATTATAGAAATTATCTTCAAGCGGAATATAATAAAAATATGTATCAACTTATAAATTCTGTAGAGAATATTGGAAATAACTTAGCTAAGGTGCCTGTACTTGGTTCCAAGGAGCAGGATATAGTAGTTTGTGATGAAATATTTAGATATTCTAATGTAGCAAATGATAAGCTTCACTCTATTCCAGTATCGCAGGATAAACTTTCGGCTACTAGTAAATTTTTATCGCAGCTTGGAGATTTTTCTTATGTTCTAGGAAATAAAATTTCAAGAGGTGGTGAACTTAATAACAGTGAAGTTGCTCAAGTTGAAAGTCTTAAGCTTCAAGCATACAACCTTGAAAATCAGCTTAAGTCAGTTCAAAATGATATAAACAATGGAAGAGTAAGATGGGGAGAAATTAGACAAAAGGCTAGTGGAGTTCTAGCATCAACAAGTACTCCAAGTGTATCAGATGAGTTTAAAGGGATACAAAAGCAAGCTACACAATATCCTGCGTTAGTTTACGATGGACCTTTTTCAGATAATAACATGAATATTAAACCAAAAATACTTTCTCAAAACAAAGTATCTAGGGCTCAGGCTGAAAATGTTGTTAAAGAAGCAATTGGTGCTAAAAGAATTAAAAGAATAGAAGTAAAAAGTGATGGAAATGGAATAATACCTACATACATGTTTGATGTGTATATGTCTGGAAGAAATAAAAGTACGGAAAAGATAACCTGTGAAGTTAGTCAGAATGGTGGAAGGATGTTATCTATTATTGATAACAGGGTAGCTGGAAAGCCAACAATGGATATAAACACTGCTTCCCAAATAGGAAGAAAATACTTAAATAGAATAGGTTACAAAAACATGTTTTCAACCTATGTGCTTAATTATAATAACGTAGCTGTTATAAGCTATGTAAATAGTAGTGACAATATGCTTATATATCCTGATATGATAAAATTAAAAGTGTCGATGGATGATGGAAATGTAGTTGGACTTGAAGCTGATAAGTATCTTAGATCAAATTACAATAGAACTATTCCAAAACCACAAATCACAGAGGCAAAAGCGAGAGAAAGAGTTGGTAAGAGACTGAGTATCAAGAGCGTGAGAATGGCAATAGTTCCTACGGAAACAAATAAAGAAGTTCTATGCTACGAATTTTCTGGAAGCTATAAAGGTGATGATTTCATAGTATATATAAACGCTAATACTGGCTACGAAACAAGAATTCTTCAAATCAGAAACACCCCAAATGGAAAATTAACAATGTAAACATCTGGGGGTTTGGGCGGAGCCCATGTGATTTGAGAACAATAAAATAGTCCTCGCTCAAATGAAGAAAAAAACCTAAGAACTAGTCATACTAAGGTTGGGGGTTTGGGCGGAGCCCATGTGATTTGAGAACAATAAAATAGTCCTCGCTCAAATGAAGAAAAAAACCTAAGAA
>NZ_JBJIAA010000006.1:160604-174042 GCF_045310695.1 Clostridium neuense | reverse complement strand
ACTAGTCATACTAAGGTTGGGGGTTTGGGCGGAGCCCATGTGATTTGAAAATTGTGAACTAGTTTTTTGCATAAAAAATTTAACTTAATGAAATAAAAAGTTGCTGCATTAAAAAAATGCAGCAACTTTTTGATTTAATCCACATTAAAATAAAATTTTTCATCTTGTGGTACTATTAAAGAACGGAAAAAACATTTAATATTAATAGTGGAATTAATAAGATATATATTTAATTTTCATGCATTTAAAATAATAGTTGCTAAAATTGAAATAAGTAACTAAACTATAACGTATAAGAGTTAATGTCAAAGGAGAGATAACATGAAAAAGAAAATAGCTATATTATTTGGCGGACAATCAACAGAGCATGAAGTTTCAAGAGTTTCAGCAGCGTCTGTTTTAAGGAATATTGATGTTACCAAATATGAAGTATATCCAATAGGAATAACTAAAAAAGGTGAATGGTTTGAATATACAGGAAGTATAGATGAAATAGAAAGTGGTGCATGGGAGAATAATCAATTTTATAAAAATCCAAAGGCACAGGATATATTATTTAGTAAAGAGGTAGATGTTGTTTTTCCTGTATTACATGGACTTTTTGGAGAGGATGGAACTATACAAGGATTATGTAAGCTTATAGGTGTACCATGTGTTGGACCTGGAGTGTTATCATCATCGGTATGTATGGACAAGGTATATACTAAATATGTGCTTGAACATTTTAATATAAAGCAAGCTGATTATGTAATTGTAAGTTTAAATGAATATAAAAATCAAAAAGAAGAAATAATAAAAACTATTGAGAAAAAATTAAACTATGAAGTATTTATAAAACCATCTAATAGTGGATCATCTGTCGGTATAACAAAAGCTCATAATAGAGAAGAATTAGAAAAGGGATTAGAAGAGGCACTTAAATATGACAGAAAAGTACTTGTAGAAACTGCAATTAATGCAAGAGAAGTAGAAGTTGCTGTTCTTGGAAATGATGAACCTAAAGCATCTGTTCCAGGTGAGATAGTACCTGCTAAAGAGTTTTATGATTATGAAGCAAAATATGAAAATGCAGCATCTGAACTTTTAATTCCTGCAAAATTAAGTGAGGATAAGCTTGAAGAAATCAGAAAAACTGCAGTAGAGGTGTATAAAGCACTTGATTGTTCAGGAATGGCAAGAGTTGACTTTCTTGTTGATAAAGATACTTTAGATGTATACCTTAATGAAGTAAATACTATTCCTGGGTTTACTAAAATAAGTATGTACCCTAAATTATGGGAAGCTACAAGTAAAGATTATAAAAGGTTAATAGATGATCTTATAGAACTTGCTATTGAAAGAAATAACGCTTAGGAGATATTAATGTATGTCAAAAAAAGCAATAATAAGTGTTTTTAGTGGAGAAAATGAGAATAATGAACAACCTATATCTGTAACAACTCCAGGAGAATTTTATAAAAGAAATAACTGTTATTATGCTATCTACAAGGAAACTGAAATATCAGGTATGGAAGGTACTACAACTACGCTTAAAATAGGATCAGATAAATTTTCTATTTTAAGAAAAGGTACGACTTCGACTAAAATGGAATTTGAAAAAGATAAAAAAACTTTTTCATTATATAATACTCCTTATGGAACGCTAGAGCTTGAGATAAATACGAAGGATTTACAAATAGACATGAATGATGATGGCGGTAAGATTTTTGCTCAATACGAACTCAATATATCAAGACAAAGCCGTCAATTAACTAATATTGAGATAGAAATTAAAATTCTATAATTTTAAAGTTGATATTGTATTTAAATGGAGTAATAGTATCCGAATTTTTTGAGTACTGTTACTCCATTGTTTTGATTATTAAAATTTTGTCAATAATCATAATAAATATAAATTAATGAAAGTGTATGATTATTTTTGGAGTGATTTTAATGATTAGAAGAAGATATGATAAAATAATAGAATTAATGTGTGAATATAAAGGGATAAACAGAAGAGAATTATATAAGCTTTTAAAAGATAAAAATTGCAAATACATGCTCTTTCTTCTTTTGAGAAAACATAGAATTGGATACGAATTTATAAAAAGTGATATGCCAATGTTTAACAAACGAACTATAAATTATAACTGTAAAAGAGCGGAAAAAATGTTTTTGATAAATAAAGAATTTAGGGATATGTATTTTGAATTAGAAGATGAGATCGAAAAAATTTAATATATAAAAATAAAATAGTAGAAAAAAGTATATTTATGTGTTAAAATAATATGTATGTGTTGAAAGGCAATAAAAAACCATCATACATAGTAGGGTAATTTTTATTATATGCCTTAAATGTAATGTTGTCAATATAAAAATGAAAAAATACTTAAATTTTTAGAAAATTTTAAACAGAAATTATATGGGAGGTAATTTAATGAAAACAACAAAGTATATATTTGTAACTGGAGGAGTTGTATCATCTCTTGGAAAAGGAATCACAGCAGCTTCTCTTGGAAGGTTGCTTAAAAATAGAGGACTTAAGGTATCTATTCAAAAATTTGACCCTTATATAAATGTGGATCCAGGAACTATGAGTCCTTATCAGCATGGAGAAGTATTTGTAACTGACGATGGTGCGGAAACTGATTTGGATCTTGGACATTATGAAAGATTTATAGATGAAAATCTAAGCAAAAACAGTAATGTAACTACTGGAAAAGTATATTGGTCAGTTCTTACAAAAGAGAGAAGAGGAGATTTTCTTGGAGGTACTGTTCAAGTAATTCCTCATATAACTAATGAATTAAAAGATAGAGTGTATAGAGTTGCAAAAGAAAAAGATGTTGATGTTGTTATAACTGAAATTGGTGGAACTGTAGGAGATATAGAGTCACTTCCATTTCTTGAAGCTATAAGACAAATAAAAGGTGAAGCCGGACCAGGAAATACATGTTATATACATGTTACATTAGTTCCTTATTTGCATAAAGCAGGAGAGCTTAAAACAAAACCAACTCAACATTCAGTAAAAGAACTTAGAAGCATAGGGATTCAGCCAGATATTATAGTTTGTCGTTCTGAAAAGGAACTTTCAAAAGACTTAAGAAATAAAATAGGACTTTTCTGTAGTGTAGATGGAGATTCTGTAATCCAAAATCTAGATGCAAGAAATTTATATGAAGTGCCATTGATGCTCCATAAAGAGGGATTAGATAATATTGTATGTGAAAAATTAGGATTGAAATGCAAAGATGCTGATAATTCTGAATGGATACAAATGGTAGATAATTTGATGAACTTATCAAAAGAAGTTACAATTGCGCTTGTTGGAAAGTATGTTGAGCTTCATGATGCTTATATATCCGTTGTTGAGTCGCTGAATCACGGTGGATATGCCAATAATGCTTCGATAAATATAAAATGGGTAAATTCTGTTGATGTTACAAGAGAAAATGTAAATGAAATGTTGAGCGGAGTAGATGGAGTACTAGTACCAGGAGGCTTTGGTGACAGAGGCATAGAGGGTAAAATAGAAGCTATAAGATGGGCAAGAGAAAATAAAGTTCCGTTTTTTGGAATATGTCTTGGAATGCAGTGTGCTGTAATAGAGTTTGCTAGAGATGTGCTTAATTACGAAGGAGCTCATAGTTCGGAATTTGATCCAGAAACAAAGTATCCTGTAATTGATCTAATGCCAGAGCAGAAGGACATAGATGAGAAAGGCGGTACTATGAGACTTGGTTTATATGCTTGTAAGCTTTATGGTGATACTAATGCTTCAGAAGCTTATAATGAGCAAGTGATATATGAAAGACATAGACATAGATATGAATTTAATAATGAATATAGAAAAGAAATTGTTGAAAAAGGAATGACTCTTGCTGGAACAAGTCCTGATGAGAGATTAGTTGAAATAGTAGAAGTTAAAGATCATCCATGGTTTGTTGGAGTTCAATTCCATCCTGAATTTAAATCAAGACCTAATAGACCGCATCCTCTTTTCAGAGACTTTATAAAGGCAGCTTGTGCTTATCAAGAAAAATAATGCTTTAAATGTGCAGGAATTGTGTCCTGCACATTTTTATTTGAAAAAATATATAAATTAAAGGATTTTTTTAAGCGATATAGAATAATAGTTTATTGAGTATTAACTTTCTTTGTACTTTAGAAAAGTATGGAGGTGAAAGTATGATAGTAGATACTTCTGTTAGTATGGCTTTAAAAAATGAGTTTGGAAAATACGACATTAAAGGTATGAACCTTTTTAAAATTGAAGAAACTAATAGCCTGTTTAAGTCTGTGAAATTAAAATTAAAAAATAAAAATACAGTTATGGTCCAATTGAAGTGCCCATTATGTGGAAAACTTCATGCTTTTAATTACTGTGTTAGCAATATAGTAAATCAAGAGATAATTGTGTGTGGATGCAAAACACTTGGTATACCAGTACTTTTTATTGGTGAAGATAAGAAGATAAGGCAAAGGGTAATGCAATATAACAAAGCAATTAAGGAAATATATGCTATTTTTTAGTTTTATATTTAAAATGTGATAATTTTTAAAAATACTTGATTTTTATTTTTTTTAAGTTTAATATATATAAATATGGTTTAAAATATTATTTAAAAAATATTTTGTGTGCGTAAATTTATTTAGTGTTGAATTTATAAATATGATGTCGAATCTCTCTTCTCTAAAATTCTAAAATACTTTTAAATATTATTTTTATTGAAAAATCCAATTTAACTTCATAAAATTCTCATTTTACAAGTTAAAAATTAAGATTATAGTATTCGTGGAGGTGTTGACTTTTTGATTAATGATGAGTTAGAAAGTATGACTCTTATTGTTTTGAAAGAAATTGCTAAGAAAATGGAAATCAAGAATGCTTATAAATATAAAAAGAATGAACTAATTGATCTAATAAGGGAAAAAAGAGGTATAAGCATAAAAAAAGATGGTGTTATATTAAGAGAAAAAATAAGTCCTAAGAAAAATATAGCAATTGAAGAAAAGAATAAAGAAGAAAACGTTAAAGAAGAAAATGTTAAAGAAGAAAATACAAATAATAATGAAAGATTAAGTTCACAAAAAACAGAAATTAAAAATACTCCTAAAAATAGTGTCTCGAGGGAAGAAAAAAATGAGAAATTTAAAGAAATGGTCGATGAGTCTGATTCGGCAAAGGGAGTTTTAGAACTTGTTGAAAATAATAATTTTGGATTTTTGAGAGGAAAAAATTATTTAACTAGCCAGGATGATATATATGTTTCTCCATCTCAAATAAGAAGATTTAACTTAAAAACTGGAGATGAAGTTCAGGGAAAAGTTAGGATCCCTAAAGAAGGAGAAAAATTTAAGGCACTTTTATATGTTCAAAAAGTAAATGGTGAAAATCCAGAAAAAGCAGTTGGAAGAACTTCGTTTGAAAAATTAACACCAATATATCCTAATAGCAGGTTGGTATTGGAGAAAAACAGCAATGAACTATCCACTAGGTTGATGGATATAATCTGTCCTATAGGTAAAGGCCAAAGGGGAATCATTGTAGCGCCTCCTAAAGCTGGAAAAACAACACTTCTTAAAACAGTTGCACAGAGCCTAACTGCTAATCATAAGGAAATAAAGCTTATAGTTGTTTTAATAGATGAAAGACCAGAGGAAGTAACAGATATGCAGAGAAGTATAAATGGAGAAGTAATATATTCAACGTTTGACGAAGAACCTGAACATCATACTAAAGTTGCATATATGGTGCTAGAAAGAGCTAAAAGAATGGTGGAGCAAGGACAAGATGTTGTTATACTTATGGACAGTATAACAAGGCTTGCAAGGGCATATAATCTTACTATTACTCCAACAGGTAGAACCTTGTCTGGTGGTTTGGACCCTGGAGCACTTATAATGCCTAAGAAGTTTTTTGGAGCAGCAAGAAATATAGAAGAAGGTGGAAGCCTTACTATACTTGCTACAGCACTTGTTGATACGGGTAGCAGAATGGATGACATGATATTTGAAGAATTTAAGGGAACGGGCAATATGGAGGTTCATCTTGATAGAAAACTTCAAGAAAGAAGAATATTCCCTGCTGTAGATATATATAAATCTGGAACTAGAAAAGAAAATGAATTGCTGTCAGCAGGAGAATTAGAGGCTGAATTTAAAATTAGAAAAATATTGTATAATGAGAATAATGTTCAGGAAGTTACGGAGAGACTTATTAATATGCTTAATGAAACAAAAAATAATAAGGAACTTGTTGAATTTATTAATAAGGGTAGGCTTTCTAAATAAAATGAAAAGAGTGCATATGGATTTAAATTATAAAATAAATCCATACACACTCTTTTCTATATTAAAACAAAGTTATAAAAATAATTTGAAAACGAAAAAGGAAAGGACTTCTTGCCCTTTCCATTCTTAAAAATTAAAAAATTATTTATCTGCTGGTAAATTGTATTTCTTTCTGAATTTCTCAACTCTACCACCAACATCAACAATTTTTTGATGACCTGTATAAAATGGATGGCATTTTGAACAAATATCTACCTTAAGTTCTTTTTTAGTAGAACCAGTAGTAAAGGTATTTCCGCATGCACATGTAACAACAGCATCTTCATGGTATTCTGGTTGTATTTCTTTTTGCATTATATTTCACCTCTCTCAAATATCCACAGTATTAACTACGCTATTATATCACAATAAAACAATTTTAGTCAATAAAAATAGTGCGAAGTAACAATGCTTTGTCACATTAAAAAAATTCTATAAATCTTGGTGGCTATTTTAAAATAGTGCTTGCTTTGAGTTCAAGAAGGATAATGGGCAAAGTTCATTAAATTGTTTTTCGTAGTAAAGCTAAGAAAAATATTTCTTTGTTTTTGCGTCAGCAAATTCTTTCTTTTTGACCTGTAGTCAACCAGTCGTTTTTTAACGTGCAAAGCACCTTTGAAATCTTTAACTTTATTATAAGTGTGAAAGTTTAGTTAATTGCTTTAATTAAGTATATATATCTGATAAAATAAGGTGTATACTGAAATCAAATAATTAAAAGACTAGTTTATATACAGAAATAGAGGTGTGAAAATGTCTAGAAAGACTTCGGTTGGTGGTCAGGCAGTAATTGAGGGAGTTATGATGAGAGGAACTAAAGGAATTGCTACTGCTGTCAGAACTTCTGATGGAGATATAAATGTTAAGTTTGAAGCTGTTGTTCCATATTCTAAAAAAAATAAGTTCTTTTCAATACCTATAATAAGAGGTTTTGTATCGCTTATAGAATCTTTAGTTATTGGGATAAAAACCTTAAATTATTCTGCATCGCTTTTTGAAGGAGAAGAAGAGGAAGAAGAACCATCAAAATTTGAAAAATGGATAGAAAGGGTATTAGGTGATAAAGTTAATGATCTTATAATTGGCTTTTCACTGATTGTATCTTTAATCTTTGCTATTACTATATTTTTTATTATTCCAACTTTTGCAGCAAATTTGTTTTTTAAGCTCAAACTAAATAATATTGCGTTAAATTTTATTGAAGGAGTAATAAGAGTTATAATATTCATAGCTTATATATATTTAATAGGTAAAATGAGCGATATAAATAGAGTTTTTCAATATCATGGTGCTGAGCATAAAACTGTTTTTTGCTATGAAAATGAAGATGAACTTACACCTGAAAATGCATCAAAGTATTCGCGATTTCATCCAAGATGTGGTACTAATTTTTTGTTTTTAGTAATGATAGTAAGCATAATTGTTTTTTCTTTCACAAAGTGGAGTTCTCTTCCAGAAAGAATTTTATCGAGAGTATTGCTACTTCCTGTTGTTTCTGGTGTTACATATGAAATAATAAGATGGATGGGAAAATCTAAAAGTTCTATTTCACATATTTTTGCTTATCCTGGGCTTATGCTTCAAAAATTAACAACAAGAGAACCGGATTACAGTCAACTAGAAGTTGCAATAAAAGCACTTAAGGTAGCAGAAGGTATAGAACAAGAAGATGAAGAAGGAGAGAATATAGAGGAATGACCATAAAGGATATTCTATTTGAGGCTTACAGTAAATTAAAGATGGTAGATGGTGAATTTTATATATCTGATAGTCAAATTTTACTTGAGTATGTTTTAAAAAAAGATAGATTGTTTATACTTACTAATATGGATTATGAGGTTGAAGATTATAAATGTAAAGAATATTTTAATTACATTGAACTAAGAAAAAATAAAATGCCTGTAAAATATATAACACAGGAATGTGAATTTATGGGGTTAGACTTTTTTATCAAAGAAGGAGTTTTAATACCAAGACCGGATACGGAAATTTTAGTTGAAGAGGTAATAAAAAAGATAGAAGAGAAAAAGTACACTACTGTATGTGATGTCTGTACTGGAAGTGGTGCAATAGGTTTATCTATAGCATACTATAAGAAAAATACTAATGTGCTTTGCATTGATATTTCAGATGAGGCTATTGAGGTTTCAAATAAAAATCTCGGTAAATTTGAGCTAGATAACGTAGTGATAGAAAAAGGTGATCTTTTAAAAAAGCAAGTTGATGAAAATATAAAATTTGATGTTATTGTTTCTAATCCGCCATATATTCCTATAGGTGAGATAGATGGACTAATGAAAGATGTAAGAGATTTTGAGCCTCGTATTGCACTTGCAGGAGGAAAAGATGGACTTGAATTTTACAGAAAAATAACAGAGCAAAGTGCTAGAATCTTAAATAAGGGTGGTCTTCTTGCATATGAAATAGGAAGTAGTGAATGGGAAGGTGTTAAAAGTGTAATGGAAAAATTTGAGTTTGTAAATGTAAGCTTAACGAAAGATCTTGCTGGAAACGACAGAGTAGTTACAGGTTTTAAAAAGTAAAATAAATGTTTATGTAGAAAGCAAATAGTAAGTGTGTTATAATATAATATTGTGAAAATACAAATACGGAGTGATAAAATAATGCTTGAGAGACTTAATTTTATAGAAAGTAAATATGACGAGCTATCCATTAAAATAAGTGACCCTTCTGTTATGGCAGATCAAAAAGAATGGCAGAAGTTATGTAAGGAGCATGCCGATTTAGAGGTTATAGTGCTAAAATATAGAGAATATAAAAAGGTATGTGAAAGTTTAGAAGCCGACAAAGAAATGCTAAATGATAAAATAGACAGCGAATTAAAGGAAATGGTAGAAGAAGAAATAAAAGAGCTGGAGCCTCAGGTTCCAAAATATGAAAAGGAACTTCAACTTTTGCTTTTGCCTAAGGATCCAAATGACAGTAAAAATGTATTTGTTGAAATAAGAGGCGGAGCAGGTGGAGAAGAGGCAGCATTATTTGCTTCAGATTTATTTAGAATGTACACTAGATACGCTGAAAGAGTTGGCTGGAAAACAGAAATTATGAGCGCCAATGAAACAGACATAGGTGGATTTAAAGAAGTAGTATTTATGATAAAAGGAGAAGGCGCTTACAGTAAGCTTAAATATGAAAGTGGTACTCATAGAGTTCAGAGGGTGCCGGATACAGAGTCAAGTGGAAGAATACATACATCAACTGCTACAGTTGCAGTACTTCCGGAAGTTGAGGATGTTGATGTTGAGATAAATCCAAATGACTTAAGAATCGATGTTTTTAGAGCTTCAGGACATGGAGGACAATGTGTAAATACTACAGATTCAGCCGTTAGAATTACACATATACCTACAGGAATTGTAGTTTCTTGTCAAGATGAAAAAAGACAGCTTAAAAACAAGGAAAAGGCTATGAAGGTTTTGAGATCAAGACTTTATGAAATGGCAGAGGCAGAAAGAAATGCTGGAATTGCTGAGGATAGAAAAAATCAGGTTGGTACTGGTGATAGAAGTGAAAGAATAAGAACATATAATTTTCCACAGGGAAGGGTTACAGATCATAGAATAGGATTAACAATTTACAAATTAGATCAATTCCTTGATGGAGATATAGATGAAGTAATAGATGCACTTATTACTGCAGAGCAAGCTGAAAAAATGAAATCTCTTGGTAATGAAGAATTTTAATAAAAAAGGGTGAGTTATATGAATTTAAATAAGGTAATAAGGAAACAAAATGCAGCTAGTAATAGATTTACGTTTTCTATGTGCCTTATTTTTTTTTCGCTGCCAGTTGCATTAATTCTTTCTAATCAAGCTAATATATTATTTATACTTTATCTTATTATTATAGAGTTGTTGATTATTTTAGCTGTCTTAGCTAGAATAAATAATGAATTTTTTTCTTTTAAATATGATGGATATAGAATTAAAGTGAAGGATGGAATATTTAAATCCGCAAGTAATATAGTATGTGAAAAGGTTAATTTGGTTCATGCTGAAAAAGAGGATAAGGATATTAGAATAATAATAATAACTAAGTCTAAATTTAGAAATAAATACTTAAAGAGTATTAATGCTAACTTTATGAAAAGATATCCTTATGCAGCGCATCATTATGCGAGATTAAAAAAGCTTTATCCTGAAAATCATTATTATTATCTTGTATTTAGAAATGGCGGGTATAAAAAGTATTTGTTTTTAAATGAGTTGTTTAAACAATGTGTTCATGCAGATTTTACCGATGAGGCCATTGAACAAATAAAAAAAAGTAGAGAAACCTGAGGTGTTTTTATATGAATACTAAAATAATAAGGATGGACAATGATAACATAAATAGTAAAGTTATAGCTGAAGCTGGAAATGCAATTAAATCTGGAGGACTTGTTGTTTTTCCAACAGAAACTGTATATGGATTAGGTGCAAATGCCTGTGATGGTGAAGCAGTAAAAAAAATCTTCCTTGCAAAGGGAAGACCACAAGACAATCCACTTATATCTCATATTGCGGATTTTGAAAGTATAAACGAAATTGCTTTGGAGGTACCAGAGATTGCTAGAAAATTGGCAGAAAGATTTTGGCCAGGTCCCATGACTTTAATAATGAAGAAAAAGCCTATTATTTCTGATATTACTAGTGCTGGACTTAAAAGCATAGGTATAAGAATGCCATCGAATATTATAGCAAGGGAAATCATAAAAGCTTCTGGTGTACCGATAGCAGCACCTTCTGCAAATATTTCAGGAAGGCCTAGCCCTACAGATATAGAAAGATGTGTAGAAGACTTAAATGGTAAGGTTGATTACATTATTGGAGGAGAACAGTGTACGTTTGGGTTGGAGTCTACTGTTATAGACTGTACAGTGAGCCCTATATGTATTTTAAGACCTGGTGCAATCACTCTAGAAATGATAAAAGAGATTGATAGTAATGCATATATTGATCCTGCGATTATGAAAAAACCAGAAAGTGATTTTAAGCCAAAAGCACCTGGAATGAAGTATAAGCATTATTCACCAAAGGCGGATGTTAAAATTATTGAAGGGGATTTGCAAAAAACTATTGAAAAAATCAATGAAATGGTGCAAAATTATATAGATGATGGTAAAAAAGTAGGTGTCATGGCTACGGATGAAACTATGAATTCCTATAATAATGTCAAGGTTATTTCGCTTGGAAGTAGAAAAGATATGTATTCTATAGGAAAAAATTTATTTGAAACCTTAAGAAGCTTTGATGACAGTAATATGGATATTATTCTTTCAGAATCTTTTGCAGAAAAAGGTTTTGGAGTTGCTATAATGAATAGACTTAATAAATCAGCAGGCTTCGATATAATAAAAGCTTAAAAGACTAAAACTGATTTAAGGAGGGATAAATTGTGAAAATATTATTTGTTTGTTCTGGAAACACATGCAGAAGTTGTATGGCAGAGGCTATATTCAATAGTATATGTGACATTGATAATGTTAAAGCTATATCTGCTGGTTTATCTGTTTTCCCAGGAAGTAAGACCTCTTTAAATTGTGCAATGATTGTTAATGAAAGCTTGAACTTGGATATATCAAATAGAAGTGCTGTTCAGTTAAATCCATTTATTATTGAAGAAGTGGATATTGTATTAACTATGACTGCTTATATAAGAGATGTGTTAAGGGATACAAATGAAACTTATGCAAATAAAATATATTCGTTGGGAGAATATATAGGAAATAATGCTGAAATAAGTGATCCATACGGGGGTAGTCTAGATATTTATAGAAAAACTTTTGTAGAGCTTAAAAGTAATTTAGAGGTTTTGATTGAAAAATTAAAGGAAGATAAAGGTATTAGGTGATACATTTATCTTCTTTTTTTGTGAATAAAGATAAGTTATTTAAATTCTAATGTTTAAAGAGCTTATTCATAATTAGTGGAGGTGTTTTTATGAAAATAGCAATTGGAAGTGACCATGCTGGTTTTTCCTTAAAAAAACAAGTTCTGGACCACTTAAAAGAAAAAGGAATAGAAGCAAAGGATTTTGGAACATACACTAATGATTCATGTGATTATCCTGACTTTGCATTAAAGGTTGCTGAAGAAGTTGCAGAAAAAAATTATGATTTTGGAATTCTTGTATGTGGAACAGGTATAGGGATAAGTATTGCAGCAAATAAGGTTCCTGGAATAAGAGCAGCTGCATGTTCAGATACATTTTCTGCACATGCATGTAGAGAACATAACAATGCTAACATAATTGCATTTGGAGAAAGGGTTGTAGGCCCTGGCTTAGCATGCGATATTGTAGATACATTTTTAGCTTCAAAGTTTCAAGGAGAAAGACACCAGAGAAGAATTGACAAAATAACTGAAATTGAAAAGAAATATAGTAAGTAAATAGGAGGAAAAAATAATGAGTAAAGTAACACAAATATCACATCCATTAATATTACATAAATTAGCTTTTATAAGGAACAAAGAAACAGGTTCAAAGGATTTTAGAGAAATGGTTGAAGAAGTTGCAATGCTTATGGCATATGAAGTAACACGTGATATGCAGCTTGAAACGGTGGAAATAGAAACACCTATTTGTAAGACAAAATGCAAAATGCTTGCAGGTAAGAAAGTTGCTATAGTTCCAATACTTAGAGCAGGACTAGGAATGGTAGATGGAATGCTTAAACTTATACCAGCAGCTAAAGTTGGTCATGTTGGACTATACAGAGATGAAAAAACTTTAAAACCAGTAGAATATTTTTGTAAATTACCTCAAGATATAGAAGAGAGAGATATAATTGTTACAGATCCAATGCTTGCAACTGGTGGTTCGGCAATTGATGCTATATCTTTATTAAAGAAAAGAGGAGCAAAATATATAAGACTTATGTGCCTTATAGGAGCACCAGAAGGAATAAAAGCAGTACAGGAAGCACATCCAGATGTTGATATATATTTAGCATCAATAGATGAAAAATTAAATGAAAATGGATATATAGTTCCAGGTCTCGGTGATGCCGGCGACAGACTCTTCGGAACTAAGTAAACATATTGGGGTTTGGGCGGCAGCCCATGTGATTCATGAACCCGGAATAAGCTCTCATTATAAAAAAGACAAGAAAATATATAGG
>NZ_JBJIAA010000006.1:0-160508 GCF_045310695.1 Clostridium neuense | reverse complement strand
AAAAGACAAGAAAATGTATATAGGCACTTGCTAAGATGGGGTTTGGGCGGCAGCCCATGTGATTCATGAACCCGGAATAGGTTTTTATTATAAAAAAGGCGAAAAAATTTAAAAAGTGCCCTGTAAGATTGAACACAGAAAAAGATGCTGTGCATAATTTTACAGGGTACTTTTAAATTTAAAATATGTTATTATTGATAAAAAGTTTTTAAAGTATAAATAGTTAAAAAATAATAAAAGAAACTGTTTTTATAAATAACATTTAACATTAATCTGATGCTTTTTTTAATATTAATACTAAAATAAGAGTAAATACTGAAGCTAAAGCAATTGTTCCTCCAGGTGCACAATTTAAATAGTATGATGAAATCAAACCAACCATTATATCAATAAAGCTAAAAAGTATAGACATTACCAAAGTGGTTTTAAATCCCTTTTTTAATTGCATAGCAGTAGCCACAGGAACGGCAATTAATGATGATACTACTAATATACCTATTATTCTTATTGAAATGGCTATAGCAGAACCTACAAGCAAAGCAAATACATAATTTAAAAGTTTTGTATTTACTCCAGAAAGCTTAGCTCCATTTTCATCAAATACAGTATAAAGGATTTGATTGTAAAGAAAAAATATAAGTGCAAAAGAAATAATACTTATTATGAGTATTAAGTATAAATCGATTTTTTCTACAGTTAAAAGACTTCCAAATAAAAAGGCATCAATATTACCAGAAGCTTTCCCGCTGCTTGTAAGTGTGATAGCTATTCCAACTGATAACGTTAAAACGATTGGAAGTATAAGATCAGAATATCCTTTAAAAAAGTCCTTTAAGGCCTCAAGCAAAATTGCACATAGTGAAGTAAATATGAAGGCTGTAATTAGAGGATTTATATTTGTAAGAAGACCAATTGCTACGCCTGCAAATGATGCGTGAGATAAAGTATCTCCAACCATAGACTGCCTTTTAAGAACCAGAAAAACTCCTATAAGAGGACATAGTACCGAAATCATAACTGCTGCTAAAAAAGCATTTTGTATAAAACTAAGATGAAAAATTTCAATCATTTTGTATAACCTCCAGATTACTGTGTAAGAAATCACTAGTTTTAAGTAAAACGCCATTTCCACTGTCTAATTTGAGTATGTGCGTAGAGCAGGAATAAGCAGCTTTTAAATTGTGTTCTACTGAAATTATTGTTACTTTATTATTCCTATTTAAATGCTTAAGCGTAGTATATATATCATTTTGACTTTTTGTATCAATACCTGTGGAAGGTTCATCCATGATTATTGTATCTGGATTTCCTATTAGAGCTCTAGCAATAAATATTTTTTGCCTTTGCCCTCCAGACAAATCACCAATAAGACTGTTTTTAAAATCAGACATGCCAACGGAGCGTAGAGAATTACTTATTATGCTTGAATTCCTTAAATGTAAAGTCTTCATATGGCAGTTTAGTATTTCAAAAACAGTTATAGGAAAGCCAAAGTTAAAGTTTTCCATAACCTGTGGAACATAGCTTATCCTCTTAGAGTTTGTTTCTATAGTACCTGATGATGGGGATAAAAGTTTTAATATGAGTTTAACAAGTGTACTTTTTCCACAACCATTTTCACCAATTATTGAGGTGTAAGTTCCATCTTTTATTTCTATGTTTATGTTATTTAAAATATAATCACTAGATTTTGTGTATGAAAAGCATAGATTTTTGATATCTATCATAATTAGAGAATCCTCCTAAATATAAACAGCATACTTTGAAAACAATATATATTATATATCATTTTGCAAATGTTTTGCAACAATGCTTATTTAGATTATATAGTAACTGTCAAATCATTGATAACAGCATAGAATGTAATTGATTATCGTATATAAACTATAAAAATCTAAGCATAAAAACAAAAATTAATGTGCATTTTTTCGGGTTTTACACTATAATTATAGTAGAATAAAGCATTAGGAGAGTTGGTTATGGAAAGAAGAGACAAAAACAATTACTACTTAGACATAGCTGAGACTGTTCTTGAAAGAGGTACATGTCTTAGAAGAAACTATGGTGCTATAATAGTTAAAAATGACGAAATAATATCGAGTGGATATAGTGGTTCACCAAGAGGAAGAAAAAATTGTAGTGATATTGGAATGTGTATAAGGAAGAAATTAAATGTGCCAAGAGGAACTCACTATGAATTATGCAGATCTGTTCATTCAGAAGCTAATGCAATAATTAGTGCTTCAAGAAAAGATATGATTGGGTCAGTATTATATCTTGTAGGAAAGGATGCTGATTCAAAGACTTTAGTTGAAAATGCTGCGCCATGTTCAATGTGCAAAAGGATGATAATAAACTCAGGAATTAGTAAAGTTATCATAAGAGATTCTAAAGATAATTATAGAATTATAGAGGTAAATGATTGGATTCAAAATGACGAATCTCTGTTAGGTAAAACTGAATATTAATGTATATTTATGGCGATTATTTAATTATATACAAGTCATAAAATCGAGCTTAATGAGGAAGGAAAATAATGATTAATACATATTATATATTTTTTATAGCAATACTTGTTTCCTTTGTAAGTACGCCTTTTGTAAAAAAGCTTGCAAAAGCTATAAATGCAATAGATGTACCAAAAGATGAAAGACGAGTACATAAAAAGCCGATTCCAAAGCTTGGTGGGCTAGCTATATATTTAGGATTTGTGACAGCTTTGATTTTTAAAAATGGTCCTATAACAAGACCAGAAGAAGGAATTTTAATAGGTTCTTTTATAATAGTTATTGGTGGTTTTATAGATGATTTAATTGATTTAAAGCCATGGCAGAAAATATTTTTTCAAATTGCAGCAGCTTCTACATTGATTGCTTTTGGAATAAAAATATCAATGATAACTAATCCAGTAAGTAATTCAAATTCGTATATAAAAATTGGATATCTTTTAGGTATAATTTCAACCTTGGTTTGGATTGTAGGAATAACAAATGCATTTAATCTTATAGATGGACTAGATGGCTTAGCTGCGGGAACAGGAATTATTTCAGCAAGTACTATGGCATTAATTGCTTTTTTAAATGGTCAAAGTAGAATAGAGGCACAAGTATTGTCACTTATTTTGGCAGGAGCTGTTCTTGGTTTTTTACCATATAATTTTAATCCAGCATCTATATTTATGGGGGATGTAGGATCGCAGTTAATAGGTTTTTTACTTGCAGCTATATCAATAGAAGGAGCTATAAAATCAGCTTCTGCAGTTGTTATTGCAGTTCCTATATTAGCTTTTGGACTTCCTATATATGATACTGTTTTTGCAATTATAAGGAGAAAAATAAATGGGAAGCCAATAATGCAGGCTGATAAGGGACATTTACATCATAGACTTCTCGCAATGGGACTTAGTCAAAAACAAGCAGTTGTAACAATGTACCTTATAAGTGCAGTACTTGGACTTATGTCTGTAATAGTAATGCAGCTTACAAATACTAGAGCATACACAGTTCTTGCTGTAGTCATTTTAATTATAGTTATAGTTGCTTTTAAATTTGGTCTTTTTAATCACAAGGAATAAAGTTCATTATTGTGAAAAAAATTAAATATATAGGATATAATATAAACACGACAGTTATAAATAAATGGAGGTATAATTCTATGAGTAGGATTAAAGTAATAAGTATTTTCGGAACAAGGCCAGAGGCTATTAAGATGGCTCCACTTGTGAAGAAGCTAAAGAGCATGGATGAGTTTCAGGCTAAGGTTTGCGTTACGGCGCAACATAGGGAAATGCTTGATCAGGTTTTAGATATATTTAAAATTTCACCTGATTTTGATCTTAATATAATGAAGGATAAACAAACGTTAACAGGAATAACCTCAAGGGTACTTGAAGGCTTGGAATACATATTTTCAAGAGAAAAGCCTGATATAGTACTTGTTCATGGTGATACAACAACTACATTTGCAGCTTCACTTGCAGCATTTTATCAAAAAATAAGTGTAGGTCACGTTGAAGCTGGACTTAGAACTTATGATAAGTACTTTCCTTTTCCAGAAGAGATGAATAGAAAGTTAACAGGTGCAATAGCAGACTTACATTTTGCTCCTACTAAAAAATCTAAAAATAATTTGCTAAAGGAAGGAATAAATGAAAAGAATATTTTTATAACAGGAAATACTGCCATTGATGCCATGAAACACACAGTAGAGGATAGTTATAAATTTAGCAATGAAATTCTCAATGACCTAGATTATAAAAATAGAAAAATTATAATGATAACAGCTCATAGACGTGAAAATTGGGGAGCTGGAATAGAAAATATTTGTGAAGCACTAAAAAGAATAGTAATGGAGAATAAGGAAGTTGAAATTGTTTATTTGGTACATTTGAATCCAGTGGTAAGAGATGTTGTATATAAGCATTTAGATAATATTGAAAGAATTCATTTGTTATCACCTCTTGATACAAAGGAAACCCATAATCTTATGAATAAGTGCTTCATGGTTATGACTGATTCTGGTGGAATTCAAGAGGAGGCACCTCATTTAGGAAAGCCAGTACTTGTATTAAGGGATGTTACTGAAAGACCTGAAGCAGTTGAGGCTGGCAAGGTAAAACTTGTTGGTACAGAAATTGAAAGAATTGTAGATGAAGCTAATAAAATAATAAGGGTTAGAGAGGAATATGAAAAGATGAGTAAGGCTATAAATCCTTATGGAGATGGGAAAGCATCAGAAAGAATAGCCGAAGCAATATTATACCATTTTGGACTAACGGACAAAAGACCAGATGAATTTATGATATAGAAAGTTTGTGTTTTTTTTAACAAAATCTATTGATAAAAAAATGAATAATAGTTATAATTAACTTGTAAGATTGAAAATAATTGATATACCTTAGATTAAAAAATTAGGAGGTTATTTTGAATGAAAGAAGTTGTAATAGCTAGTGCTGTAAGAACAGCAATAGGTTCATATGGAAAAGGCCTTAAGGATGTACCAGCAGTAGATTTAGGTGCAGTAGTTATAAAAGAAGCAGTTAAAAGAGCTGGAATAAAGCCAGAAACAATAGGAGAAGTTATTTTTGGAAATGTACTTTCAGCAGGATTAGGACAAAATCCAGCAAGACAGGCAGCTGTAAAAGCTGGTTTACCTGTAGAAATACCAGCACTTACAGTAAATAAGGTTTGTGGTTCAGGACTTAGAACAGTTAGCCTTGCAGCACAGATAATTAAAGCTGGAGATGCTGATATAGTAATAGCAGGCGGAATGGAAAACATGTCAAGAGCACCATACCTTGTAGATAATGCAAGATGGGGAGCAAGAATGGGAAACACTCAGTTTGTAGATGAAATGATAACTGATGGATTATGGGATGCTTTCAATCAATATCATATGGGAATCACAGCTGAAAACATAGCTGAAAAATGGGGAATTACTAGACAAGAACAAGATGAATTTGCTCTTGCATCACAACAAAAGGCTGAAAAAGCTATAAAAAATGGAGAATTTAAGGATGAAATAGTTCCTGTAACTATAAAAACTAGAAAAGGTGAAGTTGTATTTGATACAGATGAGCATCCAAGATTCGGAAGTACAATAGAAGCAATGGCTAAATTAAGACCTGCATTTAAGAAGGATGGAACAGTAACAGCTGGAAATGCTTCAGGATTGAATGATGCAGCAGCTGCTTTAGTTATAATGAGCGCTGATAAAGCAAAAGAATTAGGAATAAAACCACTTGCTAAAATTGTTTCATATGGTTCAGCAGGATTAGATCCAGCAATAATGGGATATGGACCATTCTATGCAACAAAAGCAGCTTTAGCTAAGACTGATATAAAGGTTGAAGATTTAGATTTAATTGAAGCAAATGAAGCTTTTGCAGCTCAAAGTTTAGCTGTAGCAAAAGACTTAAAGTTTGATATGAGCAAAGTAAATGTTAATGGTGGAGCCATTGCATTAGGACATCCAGTAGGAGCGTCAGGCGCTAGAATACTAGTTACATTGTTACATGCAATGCAAAAGAGAGATGCTAAGCTTGGTCTTGCTACTTTATGCATCGGTGGTGGACAAGGAACAGCAATAGTTGTTGAGAGAATATAATAACATAGATAAAAATCCAGAAGATTAAATTTCTTCTGGATTTTTTTGTGTAAAACTTTCTATAAAGCGCTTAGCAGTATTAGATAGATAATGGTTTTTAGGCCATATTACTGCAAAGCTTGTATCCATATATAAGCCATTAATTTCAAGTGGTCTTAATTTTTCAATTGATAAAGAATCTAAATTTGATTTTGGCAAAATGGCAACTCCAATATTGTCATATGCTAAGGCGAGCATTA
Source organism: Clostridium neuense (assembly GCF_045310695.1). Lineage (NCBI taxonomy): Bacteria > Bacillati > Bacillota > Clostridia > Eubacteriales > Clostridiaceae > Clostridium > Clostridium neuense. Next base: position 154,164 of record NZ_JBJIAA010000006.1, on the reverse strand, counting down.
ATCTTATGTCATCTGCTTTGCAAAAAATGGAAGGCTTAAAGCCATGTTCCTCACAATAAACTGTTATTTTTTTTTCGTACCTTCTGTGCACTATTAATGGTTTATCTGCTAAAGCTTTTACATCTATTGATAATTTATTTGATGATAATAATGAATTTGTTATTGCAAGCATTGGTGTTGTAGAAATTTTGCTTGGAATTAATATAAAATCATAATTTTCATAATCAAATGGAGTCTTAACAATTCCTATTTCAATTGTATTATTTCTTAGAAGTTCAGTAATTCTAAGTGTGTCACCATCCCATATTTGAAAGTTTACTCTTTTATATTGGCTGTGAAAAAGTTTTAGTTGCTCAGGTATTATAGATGATATAGAAGAAGTTACAGCACCTATATTTAAAGTTCCATTCAATCCATGGTTTAAATCATCAATCTCTTTTTTTGTACTTTCAACTAAATTAATAATTTCATTAGCTCTGGTAAAAAGAATCTTTCCCGCATCTGTAAGGGTTATATTACGGCTGCCCCTTTCTAAAAGACTTGTTCCTAGTTCTTCTTCTAGGAGTCTTAATTGTGTACTTAATGGTGGTTGAGCTATATGAAGTTTCTTGGCAGCAGCCGTAATTTGCTTTTCTTTTGCTATAGCAAGAAAGTATTTTAATTGCTTAATATCCAAAGATTACATCTCCTGAAAAACATATTTTTTTTATATGAATCTATATCTATTTAGTATTTTATTAAAGTGTGCGAATTTGCTATAATTATAACTGGTTCTTAGTTTAAAAGTAAAACTATATTTAGTGTTTTATATAATTTAATTATATCAATACTAAATAAAAAAATATATATTTTAAAAACTTTCGGATTTATGGAGGCTTTTAAATGTAAAAATTCATTGGGGGAATTTAAATGAAAAAGGGATATTTGTACATTATACTTTCAACTATTTTATTTAGTACTATGGAGATATCGCTTAAATTGGTGTCCGGAAAATTTAATCCAATACAACTTACGTTTATAAGATTTTTCATAGGTGGAATTATATTATTACCTCTTGCAATAAGTAATTTAAAGAAAAGAAAAATCTCTGTAGATGTAAAGAGTATTGGATTTTTTGCTTTATCAGGTTTTATTTGTGTGATTATAAGTATGGTATTATATCAGCTAGCATTATTAAATGCAAAAGCCTCTGTGGTTGCCATATTATTTAGTTGTAATCCAGTATTTGTTATACCTCTTGCGTACGTAATGTTAAAGGAACAAGTATATAAAGATACTATAGTTTCTATGATTGTAAGTATAATTGGAATAGTAGTTATAATGAATCCTTTTAATATGAGTGGTAGTGCTAAAGGAATAATATTTACTTTGTTATCTGCAGCTACTTTTGCTTTATATGGGGTTGTAGGTAAACGCAAGAGCAGTGAATATGGTGGAATTGCTTTAAGTTCATTCAGTTTTATAGCAGGCAGTATTGAGATGCTTATACTTATTGCAATTTCTAAAATAAGTTTTATAGCAGCATTACTTAATAAATCGGGATTAAAAATGTTTGCTGACATACCAATTATTAAAGGAATAAGTTTATCGACAATTCCTAGTTTGATATTTATAGGTATTTTTGTAACAGGTTTTGGATACACTTTCTATTTTCTAGCAATGGATGAAACATCGGCTTCTACAGCATCATTGGTTTTTTATATAAAACCAGCATTAGCACCAATTTTAGCACTGATAATTTTAAGAGAAGCAATTACTATTAACATGATAATAGGAATTGTATTAATAATTATTGGGTCATGTATAACCTTTATATGCAATAGTAAGAGGAATAATATTGATTTTGAAGATAGAGATAAGGCCAACTTTTCTGCATAAAAGTATGTGTAAAAGCAGATAATTTTATTATTACAGTATAGTTTTCCTATGATTATACGATATAATTATGGGAGAAAATATTTGAATAGATTAGAAAGCTAATATGTAAATATTATAATTTTCAGTAACTTGAAATTTGATTTCAAATTTGAATTTTTTTGAGTATTAAAGACTTATGGAGATTAGGAAGAAAAGAAATCGTTAATAAATTATTATAATCATAAAATATTAAGAAAATAGGCTTAAAATAGAAGTTTATTTATAAAAATTAAAGATATATAATTAAATCATTATTTGTAAGCATTGGAGGAAATAATGTGGAAGCGAATATAAAGAGTATGTTGAAGAGTATTATTATTGGCGATGTAATATTAGCAGTATTGATTTGTGCTTTTTCCTTAGTTGTAAAATCCTCTTATGTTGTTATTGCTTTATTAGGACTTTTAGTAGCAGCTTTAAATTTTACAGCTAACTCCATTTTAACTGATTTTGTTTATATAAAGAAAAAAAAATGCGATAAGATTTTTTTATTGATTGGGGGTATAATAAGGGTTGCTATAATATGTGTAATAGCTATTATACTCTGCAAAATAAATAAATTTTATATAATAGCCTATATAGTTGGGTTTACTGCACAATACATATCTATTATTATATATGGATTGAAAGTTAAAAATGCATAGGAAGGAAGTGATTGAATGGAAGAAATCAAACCGCTATTTGGCAATTTCAAAGGGATATCGACTGGTATAGGAGTTCAGTGGGCTATAATGATATTAGTTATACTTATAGCATGGCTGCTTACCAGGAATCTTAATAAAGTGCCTGATAAAAAACAAAGTGCAGTTGAAATTGTTGTAGAAGCTATAAACAACCTAGTTAAAGAAAATATGGGCGAAAGTTACAAAGTATTTATACCGTTTGTTGGAACACTGGCTATATTTATATTGTTAATGAATTTTGCAGGACTTGTAGGAGCTACTGTGCCAACAGAGGATATAAGTGTGACAGCAGGACTTGCTGTTATAACTTTTTTCTTGATTCAAGCTACAGCTATTAAAAGAAATGGTTTGGTTAAATACTTTACGGCTTTTGGAAAGCCAATGCCGTTTTTACTTCCAATAAATATATTGGAAAGATTTACCACGCCGTTATCACTTTGCCTGCGACTTTTTGGTAATATGACAGCGGGTGGAGTAGTACTTGGCTTAGTTTATAAAGGTATGGGCCATTTCGCATTTGTAGTACCAGTGCCACTACATGCTTTCTTTGACGTGTTTGATGGCGGACTTCAAATGATAGTATTTGTGATGTTAACTATGATTAACATAAAAATTACTGCTGAGGAATAATAAAGGAGGAAAAAAATTATGAGTATTGATGCACACACAATGGCAATGTTAGGCGCAGGACTTGCTGCAATAGGATGTCTTGGAGGAGGTATTGGAACAGGTAATGCTGCTGGTAAAGCTGTTGAAGCTGTTGGAAGACAGCCAGAAGCAAGTGGAAAAATCATGAGTACAATGATAGTAGGTGCTGCACTTTCAGAAGCAACATCTATATATGCATTCCTTATTGCTATATTGTTAACATTTGTTGCTAGATAGTAACTATTTATTTTTTAAAATAAGCCTGAAGGGAGGCTTTTACGCACAATGGATATAAATTTTGTTAGAATTATTATAACTATAGTGAACTTTATAATTTTGTATTTTATTTTAAGACATTTTCTATTTAATCCTGTTAATGATAAAATTGATTCAAGAGTTAATGCCATTAAAAGTGATATTGATAAGGCAGAAGCTGATAGAATTGAAGCAGAAAAATTAAAAAAGGAAAACATAAAAAAATTAGCTAATGCAAAAGAAGAAGGAAAAGCTATAGTAGAAGATTATAAAGTAAAAGCTGAGAAAGTTTCAGAAGAAATAAAATCTGGAGCTTCAAATGAAGCACAGGTTATTTTAGAGAGAGCAAAAAAAGAAGCTGAAAGAGAAAAAGAAAAAGCTGAAGATGAAATTAAATCCCAAGTCGTAGAACTTGCTATGCTTGTATCTTCAAAAGCTCTTAACAAATCTTTAGATGAAACTGAACACAGAAGACTTATAGAAGACTTTGTTGCTAAGGTAGGTATTTAACTATGTATGAATATCTAGATAGAAGATATGCACTTGCTTTGTATGAAGTTGGTGAAGAAAACAATAAAGTTGATAAATATATTTCTGATTTTGAGGATATTGTTAAGCTAATAGAAGCTAATAATGATATTCAGCAGATTATAAAACACCCCAAAATGAGTACTTCTGTAAAAAAACAGATGTTTAGTGATATCTTTAAAGGTAAAGTAGATAAAGAACTGCTCTCTTTTCTGTTGCTTCTTGTAGAAAAAAAGAGAATTCATGAAGTAGAAGGGATTCTTAATCAATTAAGAGAAATTTCTTTAGAAAAGAATAATAAGGTTATTGCAGAAGTTAAAACTGTAATAGCACTTACAGATGATGAAAGAAAAACTCTTGCGGAAAAGCTTTCAAAGAAATATAACAAAACTATTATATTAAAAGAAATTATTGATAAAGATATAATAGGTGGAGTTTATGTAAGAGTTGGCGATGATGTTATTGATGGAACTATTAAATACAAATTAGAAAGCATGAAAAAAGTAATGCTTGAAGAGAAATAGAGGTGAGCCTATGAACATAAAACCTGAGGAAATAACTTCAATAATTAAAAAGCAAATTGAAGGATATGAAGATAAAGTAGAAACTGTAGATTCAGGTACTATAATAGAAATAGGTGATGGTATCGCCAGAGTATATGGTTTAGATAATTGTATGGCTGGCGAACTTCTTGAGTTTCCAAACAATGTATATGGTATGGCTCTAAATCTTGAACAAGATAATGTTGGATGTGTTTTGCTTGGTTCACAAGATGGAATTAAGGAAGGCGACATTGTAAAGAGTACAGGAAAGGTTGTTGAAGTACCAGTTGGTGAAGCAATGCTTGGAAGAGTTGTAAATGCATTGGGACAGCCAATAGATGGTAAAGGTCCTATAAAGGCTGAAGAATCAAAGCCAGTAGATATAAAAGCTACAGGAGTTATTGATAGACAATCAGTTAATGAACCACTTCAAACAGGATTATTAGCCATAGACTCAATGATACCTATTGGAAAAGGACAAAGAGAACTTATTATAGGAGATAGACAGACAGGTAAAACTGCAATTGCTATTGATACTATAATTAATCAAAAAGGAAAAGATGTAATATGTATTTATGTTGCTATAGGACAGAAACAATCTACTGTGGTAAACATAGTTAATACATTAGAAGAAATGGGAGCTATGGATTACAGTATAATAGTATCATCCACTGCTGCAGATCCAGCACCGCTGCAATATTTAGCACCATATGCTGGTGTAACTATTGCGGAAAGCTTTATGTTTAAAGGAAAAGATGTACTTATTATATATGATGATTTGTCTAAGCATGCAGTTGCTTATAGAACAATGTCATTACTTCTTCGTAGACCACCAGGCAGAGAAGCTTATCCTGGAGATGTTTTCTATTTACATTCAAGACTTCTTGAAAGAGCTGCAAAGCTTTCAGAGAAACTTGGTGGAGGTTCAATAACAGCACTTCCTATAATAGAAACTCAAGCAGGAGATGTTTCGGGATATATACCTACAAATGTTATATCCATAACAGATGGTCAGATATTCCTTGAAGCAGAACTTTTCTATGCAGGTCAGAGACCAGCTGTTAACTCTGGTATATCAGTATCAAGAGTTGGTGGTAGTGCTCAGATAAAAGCTATGAAAAAGCTTTCAGGAACACTTAGACTTGAACTTGCACAGTATGAAGAACTTGCTGCCTTCGCACAGTTTGGTTCAGACCTTGATAAAGAATCTATGAAGAGACTTGAAAAAGGTAAAAGACTTACTGAAATAATGAAGCAGCCTCAATATAAACCAATGCCTGTTGAGAAGCAAATTATGATTTTATATGCAGTTGTTAATGAATATGTAATGGATATTGATGTTTCTAAGCTTAAGGCTTTCCAAGAAGGACTTCTTGAATACATAGATACTCATTATAGAGATTTAGGAAAATCAATAATTGAAAAGAAAACATTAACTGATGAAATAAATAGCGAACTTGATAAGGCAATAAAGGAATATAAAAAGATATTTATAGCAGAGGAATAATTGAGTTCCTATGCGGGAGGTGAAGTATGGCAGGAGCAGGACTTATAAAGATAAAGAGAAGAATTAAGTCTATCACTAATACTAGAAAAATAACAAACGCCATGTCACTTATAGCTACCTCTAATTTAAGAAAATCAAGGCAGAATCTTGAAGGAAATAAAGCGTATTATGAAGCTTTTAATGATGTTATGAGTAAAATCGTAAAATCTTCTGATAATGACAATATATATGTTGCTGGAAACAAGAGTGAAAAGAAGCTTTATATAGCTTTAACTTCAGATTCTGGCCTTTGTGGAGGCTTTAATGGAGCCGTTGTTTCTGCTGCAGATGAGGTTATGTCTAAAGAAAAGGATAAATCTTTACTTATAACAGTTGGTCAAAAAGGAAGAGCATATTTTAGGAGACTTAAGTATGAAACTACTGCTGAATATGTTGATATTCCAAATGAGCCAGGATTAGCGGAAGCTAAAGAGATAGCAGAGCATGCTTTAAGGCTTTATGAAAATAGTGATGTAGGCGAAGTTTATATGGTTTATACAAAATTTATTTCTACCATGAAACAGGATATTGAAATAAAAAAAATACTTCCGCTTGAAGCTAAGGAGTCAGATAATAGCATGAGTATAGCTGAGTTTGAACCTAGTTCTGATATTTTACTTAGTCGAGCAATTAAGTTGCATTTAGAACAGCAAGTATTTAATTTATTATTAAATTCTAAAGCTAGTGAACAGGCATCTAGAATGTCATCTATGGATAGTGCAACTAAGAATGCCAATGAATTGCTTGATAATTTAAATCTTCAGTATAACAGAATCAGACAAAGTGCTATTACTCAAGAAATTACAGAAATAGTTGGAGGAGCGGAGGCTCTTAAATAAGGAGGGAAACTGATGCCAGAACATGTAGGTAAAATTGTTCAGGTAATAGGACCTGTCGTTGATATTAGATTTGATGCAGAAAACCTTCCTGATATTTATAATGCAATTGAAATAAATATGGGAGATAAAAAGCTTATTGCTGAAGTTGAACAGCATATAGGTGATGATATTGTTAGAACAATATCTATGGAGGGTACCGATGGATTAAAAAGAGGAATGGAAGCAATAAATACTGGTAAGCCAATATCAGTACCAGTTGGTAAATCTGTTTTAGGTCGTCTTTTTAATGTATTAGGTCAGCCTATAGATGAGGTTGGAAGCGTCGAAGCCGATGAATATTATCCAATACACAGACCAGCTCCAACATTTGAAGAACAATCAGTTCATCCAGAGATGTTTGAAACAGGTATTAAGGTTATAGATTTACTTGCTCCATATCAAAGAGGTGGAAAGATAGGTTTATTCGGTGGTGCTGGTGTTGGTAAGACAGTTCTTATTCAGGAACTTATAAATAATATAGCTAAAGAACACGGTGGATTATCAGTATTCACAGGTGTTGGGGAAAGAACAAGAGAAGGTAATGACCTTTATTATGAAATGAAAGAATCTGGAGTTATTGATAAAACTGCTCTTGTATTTGGTCAAATGAATGAGCCACCTGGTTCAAGAATGAGAGTTGCTTTAACAGGACTTACAATGGCTGAATATTTTAGAGATCAAGGTCAGGATGTACTTTTATTCATAGATAATATATTTAGATTTACACAGGCTGGTTCGGAAGTTTCAGCTTTACTTGGAAGAATACCTAGTGCCGTTGGTTACCAACCAACACTTTCAAATGAAATGGGTGCTCTTCAAGAAAGAATAACTTCAACAAAGCAAGGATCAATTACATCTGTTCAGGCTGTATATGTACCTGCTGATGACCTTACTGACCCTGCACCAGCAACAACATTCTCACATCTTGATGCAACAACAGTTCTTTCAAGATCGATATCTGCACTTGGAATATATCCAGCAGTTGATCCTCTTGAATCATCATCAAGAATACTTGATCCAAGAATTGTTGGAGAAGAACACTATGAAATTGCGAACAAAGTTAAGCACATACTTGAAAGATATGCAGAACTTCAAGATATAATTGCAATACTTGGTGTTGATGAGCTTTCAGAAGATGATAGATTGCTTGTTGGAAGAGCAAGAAGAATTCAAAGATTTCTTTCACAAGCATTTAGTGTTGCTGAGCAGTTTACAGGAATACCAGGCCAATATGTACCTGTAAAAGACACTATAAGAAGCTTTAAGGAAATTCTTGATGGTAAATGTGATGATCTTCCAGAGGCTGCATTTTTACTTGCAGGTACTATTGAAGATGTAAGAGAAAAAGCTAAAAAAATGATGGAAAGCTAAAAAGGAGTGATTTTGTATGGCAACGAACATAAAATTGAGCATACTAACTCCTCAAAAGACTTTTTATGTTGGAGAAGTAAGTGAAATTTCCACAAGAACTGTTGAAGGTGGATTAGGTATACTTGCGAATCACTCAGATATGGTTGCTTTTTTGCAGCCAACAGAAACTAAGTTCATTCAAGCAGATGGTACCGAGAAAAAAGCTTTTACGTCTACAGGAGTTTTAAATGTAGGAGCATCAGAGGTTACATTTATGTGTGATGCTAGTGAATGGCCAGAAGAGATTGACGTTAATAGAGCTGAAAAGGCAAAGGAAAGAGCTGAAAAAAGGCTTAGAGATGCTAAAGGCGATAATATTGATGTTAAAAGGGCAGAATTAGCTTTATCAAGAGCACTTGAAAGAATGAAAGTTAAAGGTAGATAATAAAAAAAAACCAGAAATTTATTTTCTGGTTTTTTTATTTTTTGAAAAGGCATAATTAGTTTTAATTTTACATAAATTAAAAACTGCAATAGTCCACCAACCTTACATTTTCATTCACACTTCACAGATGATTTATATATATTAATAATATATAAAGAGTAAATTTATAATTACTAAAATTTAATTTTCCCTCTTTTTAGAATAAAATTTTAAAATTAGTGAATAATCTTAATGGAAAGAGGGGGAAATAAATGGATAATAAAAAATTTTTTGTTGTAATTTTATTTATATTAGCACTAATTACAAACACTTATGTAGTAAAAATAAGTGCAGAAACTAATGAAGATTATTTAAACAATGCATTAAAAAGGACTAATAGTACTATTGAAGAAATTGGAGTAGATACTAAGTATAATACAAATACTAATGGAAAAAAGGAATGTAAAACTTGGCTCGAAGTAATGAAATTTAATAATAAAAGAATAACGATTGATGACGGAAAAAACTATTGTGTGGAGTTTAATAATAAACAATTATCTGGATATATTGAAAGCATAAAAAAAGCCAGTAATTATGATATTTTAATACATGTAAAATTGCTTACCGATAAAAATATTATTAACGAATTAAAAAGAAAAGTTATAAAACCAATTAACTATAAAAGTGTTTCTTATATTTATATAAAAGCTAAGAGCAAAATAAAAAATATTAATATAATAAATAATAATATTAAGAGCTATTTTATTAAAAAGAGAGCTAAAAACTTAAAGACTACAAGGATGAATAAAATTTTAAGTACAACACTTTATACAGGGAAATATGACTATATATTTGATGATAACAAAAAGGTAGATTTAAATTACGCTGTATGTAAGTATAATGATGGAAATTATGTCATAATTGGCACACCGATTTTGAACATAAATTATTAAAAATAATATTTATATATAATGTATATTATAATAGATAAATAATTATGACTAAATTAATTATTTATTAAGAACAGTGAATTATAAACAAGTTATGAGTGGAGGATTAAAATGAGTAAATTTATTATAAAGGGTGGGGAAACTCTAAGTGGTGAGGTGAATATAAGTTCAGCTAAAAATGCAGTTTTACCTATAATAGCCGCTACCATTTTGAGTGGCGATAAATGTGTAATAGAGAATTGTCCTATGCTTCTAGATGTGTTTGTGATTACTGATTTATTAAAAACACTTGGAGCAAAAATTAATATAGATTTACTTGAAAATAAACTTGAAATAGATACTTCATATGTAAAATGCACAGATATTGACAGTGAACTTGTTAGAAAAATGAGAGGATCATTTTTTATTGCAGGTCCAATGATTTCGAGATTTGGTAAGGTGAAAATGGCACTTCCAGGAGGGTGTAACATAGGTACTAGACCAGTAGATTTACATCTTAAAGGATTTAAAGCTTTGGGAGTAAATATAAATATAGATCATGGATTTGTTGAGGCTAGCACTAGCAAACTTTTAGGAAGTAAGATATACCTAGATTTTCCATCAGTAGGTGCCACGGAAAATATTATAATGGCATCTGTTTTAGCAGAAGGTGAAACTATAATAGAAAATGCAGCTGAGGAACCAGAAGTTGCAGATTTATCAAATTTCTTAAATAAGATGGGAGCTAATATAAGTGGTATTGGAACAGATAGAATTACTATTAAAGGCGTAAAGAAGTTAAAAGGTGTTACTTATAGGCCTATCTATGATAGAATCGAGGTTGGGACTTTTATGATTGCGGCCGTAATAAGTAAAAGCTTAATAAAGATAAATGGCATTAATGAGGAACATATAAAGCCTATAATAGCTAAACTCGCAGAAATGGGAGTATGTATGGAAAAATACGATAATAGTTTAATTGTTGATGGTAGAAGAAAATTAAAACCTGTTGATATAAAAACAATGCCATACCCAGGATTTCCAACTGATATGCAGCCACAGATAATGGCACTTTTGTGTTGTGTGGATGGTACTAGTGTTATAACAGAAACAATTTTTGAAAATAGATTTATGCATGTTCCTGAAATGACACGTATGGGTGCTAATATCAAAATTGACGGCAGAAGTGCAATTATACATGGAGGAACTGAATTTACTGGATGTAGTGTAAAAGCCACAGATTTAAGGGCAGGAGCAGCACTTATTCTATTAGCTCTAGCAGCTGAAGGTGAAACTGAAGTAACTGATATTTATCATGTAGATAGAGGTTATGTAAGTATAGAAAAGAAACTTCAAAATCTAGGTGCCGATATAAAAAGAATGTAAACCACTGGGGTTTGGGCGGCAGCCCATGTGATTCTATAACGTAATATAGGCACTTGCTGAAAACTGGGGTTTGGGCGGCAGGTTTAAGATATAATTTATTTGGCTTAAAGATTAAATATATATATAAAAGAGCATATAAAGATTTATTTATACAAATCTTTATATGCTCTTTTATATATAGCTTTAACTAATAATATTTCATTTTTTACATATAAGGACTAATAAATTAAAAGAGATGTTATTAATTCATTGTCATAGTTCCTAGTTTTATTAATTAAACAAAGTAATATTTATTTAATATATTAAATAGTATAGTATAAAGTTATTTTTGCTTTTAATATAAAAGTTTGCAAGCTGGGGGATGAAAAGATGATAAAAAAGATCATATTTGCCGTGACATTTTGCTTAATATTTATTTTTGTTGTATCTATACTTGTAATAGGATTGGGCAAGAATAATTTAAACTTAAATATATTGCCCAAAATAAACTATGATTTTAATAAGCAAAATAAGAGCAGTGAAAATAAGAAGGATGGTAATATAGATGTATATATTACTAGTAGTAATAAAATAATTACTATAAATTTAGAGGATTATGTTGTTGGTGTAGTTTGTGCTGAAATGCCAATTGAATTTGATAAGGAAGCACTTAAAGCACAGGCTGTTGCAGCAAGAACTTTTGCAGTAGCACATATTAGTGCCTATGGAGGACAAAAATATAAAGGTGCTCACGGAGCTGATGTTACAGATTCTATAGATTGTCAAGTGTACATGGGAAAGGAAGAAAGACTAAGCAAATGGCCAGTAAAATCAAGAGACGAGTATTGGAATAAAGTTTATGAAGCTGTGAAGGAAACAAACGGACAAGTACTCATGTATAACAATAAGTTAGTTATGGAACCGTATTACTTTGCAGTAAGTAGCGGTGAAACTGAAGATGCCAAAGAAGTACTTGGTGAAAATATTCAATATTTAAAAAGTGTACCAAGTCCCGGAGAAGAAGGTGTGAGAAAATATAAAAGTAAAGTTAATATCAGCTATATAAGTTTTATAAATAAAGTTAATGATATATTTCCTAAAAGTAAGCTTAATTTAATTAATGTTAGAAATTCTGTAGAAGTTTTAGAAAGAAATAAGACTGGAAGTGTAAAGACAATAAAGATTGGAAATACAACCATATCAGGAAGTAAGTTTAGGAGTATTATGGGCCTTAATTCTACTAATTTTCAAATAAAGTGCAATGTTAGTGGATTTGAATTTGATTGTACTGGATATGGTCATGGTCTTGGAATGAGTCAATGGGGAGCTGAAGCCATGGCTAAAAGTGGGTGTAAATATGATCAAATACTTAAGCATTATTATACAGGAATTGAGATTAAAGAACTTAAATAATGTAGATTAGATATGCTGAAATTACATTAAGGTTGGGAAATGTTGAGGTTAAGATTATAAAACTGAGCTTTGTTTAGCTTATAGTTATAATTGGTTTATTATTTTTCAATAAGGTAGATTAATTAAATTATAAAATTATTTTAAATATATATCTTTAAAATTTTAACGAAGTAACAATATTTAGATTATTAATATATCTAAGTGTTGTTACTTCGTAATTTTTTTACAATAAAATCTAAAAAAAATTATATTAAATGTATTTTTTTCTAAGTTATGGACACAATACTAAAAGGAGGTGTTAGTAATGAACAATGATTGGAATAAAAACCAAAATAAAAATCAAAGTAAATTTATTAACTTATTTAAGAAGGATGGGTTTTATATAGCTTTATTTGTATGTTTATGCATTATTGCAGGAGTAGCAGCGTACGTTAATTTAAAACCCAAAAGTAGAAGCGTTTCATCTGTTAGACAAACACAACAGAAGGTGGATAAATCGCATAAAGATTCAAAAACTTCTATGAAATTATCAAAAGATGAGGAAAAAAATAATGCAGCAAGTAAAAATATAGAGAATGCAGAGCAGGTTAATAAGAATACTAATTTAACTAAAAAGACTGAACAAAATTCAGTACCGGCATCTACTAGTAATGTTGTTAAAAAGCTTTTTGTAAAACCAATTCAAAATGGAAGTGTAGCTGTTAAGTATGATACATGGTATTCAAAAAATGGGAAATATACTAACGTACAAGGTGAATATATTAAACCAGATAAAGATATGAGTGTCTCTGCAGCTATGGATGGAGTAGTTAAAGCTGTAGATGGAGGAAAAGTCACTATTTTAAATGATAACAGTGGTTATATAACAATATATGATAACTTAGATGAAAAAAGCATAGCTGTAAAACCAAATGATAGTGTTAAACAGGGTCAAAGTTTAGGAAAAATAGGAGACAGTAATTATAGTAATAAACTAATTACAGATACAAGCTGCGTTTATTTTGAAATCGATCAAAAGCAAAAGGATGGAACATATTTAGCTGTTGACCCAGAAAAAATTTTAAATACAAAGTAAAAATTTGATTTTTAAAAGGTTGTAAATGAATTTACAAAAGTAATTTATGATATTGTAAGCGCATATTTATTAAATAGAAGGGTTAAGGAGGTAGCAACTTTGAAAGATTACATTGAGGAAAGAGTTATGGAAGTTGCAAAGTATATTATCGAATCTAAAGCTACTATAAGGAAAACTGCTAAAGTATTTGGTGTAAGTAAAAGTACTATACACAAGGATATGACAGAGAGATTACCTCAAATAAATCCTCAAATAGCTGAAATGGCTAAGGGCGTACTTGAACTTAATAAAGCAGAGAGACATATAAGAGGTGGCAAAGCTACTAAAATGAAATACAAAGCTATTGAAGGTTAAAAACATTCCTACTATAATAGTATAAAGGAGATACTTTTATGTATTTCCATAATATTGAAATAGTGAAAAATAAACGTAGGAGATGGAGTGAATAGAGGAATGTTTTTTAGTATAGGAAATGATATGGGTATAGATCTAGGTACAGCTACCGTTCTTGTATACTTAAAAGGAAAAGGGATAACTTTAAAAGAACCATCTGTTGTTGCTATAAATCGTAATACAAACGAGGTATTAGCGGTTGGCGAAGAAGCGAGGCAGATGATTGGAAGAACACCCGGAAGTATCGTTGCAATACGTCCATTAAGAGATGGAGTTATTTCTGATTATGATATAACAGAGAAGATGCTTAAGCATTTTATACAAAAAGCTTGTGGAAAAAGAAGAATGTCTGCACCTAAAATTGTTATATGTGTTCCTTGTGAGGCTACTGGCGTAGAAAAGAGAGCAGTAAAGGATGCTGCTGTAAACGCAGGAGCAAAAAAGGTTTGTTTAATAGAGGAACCATTAGCAGCAGCAATAGGTGCTGGACTAGATATCACTAAAGCAAGTGGTAATATGGTAATAGATATAGGTGGTGGTACAACAGATATAGCCGTAATTTCTCTTGGTGGCATGGTAGTTAGAAGTTCAATAAAAGTAGCTGGAGACATGTTTGATGAGGCTATTATAAAGTACATAAGAAAAAAACACAAGTTAATGATTGGTGAAAGAACGGCAGAAGATCTAAAAATAAATATTGGGTCTGCTTACAAGAAGGAAATAGAAGACAATATGGAAATTAGAGGAAGAGATCTTATAACAGGACTTCCTAAAAACGTAGAAGTTTCTTCAGAAGAAATGAGAGAAGCGCTTAAAGAAGCTGTAAATTCAATAGCAGATTGTGCACATTCAGTACTTGAAAAAACTCCACCAGAACTTGCAGCAGATATATCAGACAAGGGAATAACTATGACAGGTGGAGGAGCTCTTTTAAATGGCTTAGATAAGCTTATTGAAGAGGTTACAAGAGTACCTGTATATGTTGCAGAAGATCCTATATCATGTGTAGCTTTAGGTACTGGAAAAGTCCTTGATTATGTAGATAAATTAGATTTAACAGTGGATGACATAACTATAATAGAGCGATAAATAATTTGTGAAACTAAACATAGCCAAAATAGAGAGCAGAATATGCTTTCTATTTTGTTTTTTTATAATCTATATAAAAATACTTCCATGTCAATAGCGTTGGATGGTTATTTTATTATTTGAAGTCGTTTAAAAAGTTAGAGTTGTCTTGATTAATATAAAAAATAAAATGTAATTAATTGTGTTTTGGAATCGAAGTCACATTGTTAAAATTAGCATAAAGATAATAAGAATGAAGTATTGCTTGGGTTATGGTTTTTGACATTTGAAATATTAAATTTAAGCGTATATTTCTATTTGTGAATAATTCATTGCTTTCACATGAATCTACTATTCCTATTATAGATACTTCACCTACATCGGGAAGTGATTTTCCAACGCCTTTTCCTGGATGTATTGCGTAATCACGTATTTGTATTTCACCTATATTTTCAGAATCTCCCAAACAAGCATCTATACCAATAATTGTTGATGCAATATGTTTGCTTTTAATTTCTGATAGTTTCTTATCTAAATTTAAGGCATGTATTGGATCAGAAATTGTTCCATATACATTTAGTGGGAAAAACTTTTCTTTTAGCATTGTACCCACCATAGGACCAAGACAATCTCCAATACATCTGTCTGTTCCAATGCATACAATTATTGTATTATCGTTTATATATTTTTGCAAGAAGTTTGAAATTTTAAAATAAGACATTGGAGCATTATATAAAGTTCTTATTTTGTTCAATAAAATCACCTCCTAATAATCTATATGAGGAATTTTTAATTAATATTATTTTTTATTGTAGATGCAAATAAAAAAATATTATTATGCAAAACTATAGAAAGTTTAAATATTTATGTCGTATATCAGTTTACATTCATGTGCTTAAAAGGGAGAAATAACGAGAAAAAAGTACGTATACTAATATAATTATGAGTATTGGTACATAATAAGAATTGATTTTTTTATATTATCAATGTATACTACTATTTGTCGGTGCGAGAGAGAAGCTTCCGACTGAGAATTAAAGTTTAATAAATTAAATGTGGAGGAATTCCCGAGTGGCCAAAGGGGGCAGACTGTAAATCTGTTAGCTCAGCTTTCGATGGTTCGAATCCATCTTCCTCCACCAAGTATGGGCGCTTAGCTCAGCTGGGAGAGCATCTGCCTTACAAGCAGAGGGTCACAGGTTCGAGCCCTGTAGTGCCCACCATACAAAATTTAATACGCTGGCATAGCTCAATTGGTAGAGCAACTGACTTGTAATCAGTAGGTTGAGGGTTCAATTCCTTCTGCCAGCACCAGATGTGGAGGAATTCCCGAGTGGCCAAAGGGGGCAGACTGTAAATCTGTTAGCTCAGCTTTCGATGGTTCGAATCCATCTTCCTCCACCAATTATTTTGACACATTAGTGTCTTTTATTTTATGTTTAAAAAGTGTATAATATAGTTTGTAGTTACTCTTATCAAGAGAGGTGGAGGGAAATGGCCCGATGAAACCCGGCAACCGATGCATTTGCATTAAGGTGCCAATTCCTGCAGTTTTCTGCGAGATAAGAGAGATTTGAATTTAAAAGTCTCTTCTTATTGAAGAGACTTTAATTTTTTTTAAGGGAGGAATATTAAATGAAGAGATTATTTACGTCTGAATCTGTAACAGAAGGACATCCTGACAAAATATGTGATCAAATTTCAGATGCTGTCTTAGATGCACTTCTTGAAAGAGATAAAAATGCTAGAGTTGCTTGTGAAACTACTGTTACAACTGGAATTGTTAATGTAATGGGAGAAATATCAACTAATTGCTATGTTGATATTCCAAGTGTCGTAAGAAACACTATAAGAGAGATAGGATATACAAGAGCTAAGTATGGATTTGACTGTGATACATGTGCTGTAGTTACATCTATAGATGAGCAATCAAGTGATATTGCTATGGGAGTTAATGAAGCATTAGAAGCTAAAAAAGGTGAAATGGATAAAATAGACGCAATTGGTGCTGGAGATCAAGGAATGATGTTTGGTTTTGCAACAAATGAAACACCAGAATATATGCCAATGCCAATATCACTTGCACATAAACTTGCAAGGAAGCTTTCTGAAGTAAGAAAAGATAAAACTATAGATTATTTAAGACCAGATGGTAAAACGCAGGTTACTATTGAATATGATGATAATAAACCTGTAAGAGTTGATGCTATAGTTGTATCTACACAGCATGGTCCAGATGCAACTCATGAACAAATTGAAAAAGATATTATTGAAAAAGTTATTAAACCAGTAATACCAGAGGAACTTCTTGATAAGGACACTAAATATTATATAAATCCTACAGGAAGATTTGTTATTGGAGGACCTCAAGGTGATTCGGGCCTTACTGGAAGAAAAATAATTGTTGATACTTATGGAGGATACGGCAGACACGGTGGTGGAGCATTTTCTGGAAAAGATCCTACTAAAGTTGATAGATCAGCTGCGTATGCTGCAAGATGGGTTGCTAAAAACCTTGTGGCAGCTGGAGTGGCAGATAAATTAGAAATTGAACTTGCTTATGCAATAGGAGTTGCAAAACCTGTTTCTATAGAAGTTGATACCTTTGGAACAGGAAAGGTTTCAGATGATAAAATAGTTGAAATAGTTCAAAAGGTTTTTGATTTGAGACCTGGAGCAATAATAAGAGATTTAGATCTTAGAAGACCTATATATAAGCAGGTGGCAGCTTATGGGCATTTTGGAAGAACTGACATTGATGTTCCTTGGGAAAAATTAGATAAGGTTGAAGAAATAAAAAAATTATTTTAGAAAATAGTGCGAAAAAGACTAGTATTATATATATTGGTCTTTTTTTGCATAAAATAATAAATTTAAAGCAGCCTGTGTTTTAAAATAAAGTTTGCATGTTTTTTTTATAATGGTAAAATATATAATGAAAAGAGTTATGAGTTAGAAGCTCGTTTGAGTAGTTTTATTATTACATATAATTGAGAAAGTTATGTAAAAACGCTATAATTGTTAGGAGAGATACGATAACTGTATCTTTTTTTTTAACTAAAGTATTTTGTTTATAGTAAGGAGATTTAATATGGAAGAACTTCAGTGCGTGGTTGAATCAATTGTATTTAAAAATGAAGAAAATGGTTATGTGGTTGCAGTAACCGAGGATGAAAATTCTAAAAAAATAACCATAACTGGATGTATACCATATATAATGGAAGGACAATCACTTAAAGTTTCAGGAGAATGGACTGTTCATCCGCAGTTTGGTCAACAATTTAAAGTGGAAAAATGTGATGAAGTTTTACCAAACTCGTTGGTTGGAATTGAAAAGTATCTAGCATCGGGAGTTATTTCTGGAATAGGCCCTGTAACAGCAAAAAAAATAGTTAATAAGTTTGGAGATAAAACACTAGAAATACTTGACAACGATGTATATAGATTAAGAGAAATTGAAGGAATAGGAGATAAAAAAATAGAGCTTATATATGAATCCTATTCACAGCAAAGGGAAATAAGAAACATTATGATTTTTCTTCAGACATATGGAGTTACTCCTAATCAGTGTGTAAAAATATATAAAAAATATAAATCAAAAGCCATAGAGGTTGTAAAAGAAAATCCATACATACTTACCGATACAATTTCTGGCATTGGATTTAAAACTGCAGATAAGATTGCTAGAAGTCTTGGGATAGAAGCAAATTCTCCTTTTAGAATTCAAAGTGGAATAACTTATGTAGTAAATGAGTTTTGTGCAATGGGTAATACATATATGCCAATTGAAGACTTAATAAGAGATTCTATTAAGATACTTCAGGTTCGTAAAGACGATATTGAAAAAGCAATATATGAATGTACGCTTTCTCAAAAATTAAAAGTTGAGATTATAAATAATGAAAATTGTGTTTATACAATGCCGTACTATTATAGTGAACTCGGAGTTACAAGAAAAATAATAACTCTTGCTTATGATAAATACAAGGAAATTGAAATAGATATAAATTCTAAAATAAAAGAATTTGAAAAAGAAAACAATATAGAATTTGCAGCATCACAAAAAGATGCGATAGAAGGGGCAATTACTAATGGAGTTGAGATTATAACAGGGGGACCCGGAACAGGAAAAACCACAATAATAAGATGCATAACGTCTATATTTGAAGAGTTATCGATGAAGGTATTTATGGCTGCACCAACCGGGAGAGCTGCAAAAAGGATGTCGGAAGCTACGGGAAGTGAGGCTAGAACTATTCATAGAATGCTAGAACTTGGCTATGAAGATGAAGATTTTTTTGAAAAAACAGAGGAATCTATATTGCAGTGTGATGTAGTTATAATAGATGAAGCTTCAATGATAGATATAATGCTTATGCATAGCTTGCTAAAGGCTATAGGACTTGGCACAAGACTTATCATAGTTGGTGATGTTGATCAACTTCCATCAGTTGGACCAGGCAATGTTTTACGCGATTTAATAGAAAGTAATTGCGTTAAGGTATTTAAGCTTAAAGAAATATTTAGGCAGGCTAAGGAAAGCATGATTATAGTTAACGCTCACAAAATAAATGATGGAGAAATGCCAATATTAAATAAGAAGAATAATGATTTTTATTTTATAAGCGAAGAAAAGCATGACATTATATTAAATACTATATTGAGTTTGAGTTGTGAGCGACTTCCTAAGTATAACAGGAAATGGGATAGTATAAGAGATATACAAATAATAACTCCAATGAAAAAAGGAACCTTGGGTGTTATAAACATGAATAATAACCTTCAGCAGGTGTTAAATCCTAAAGATAAATTTAAAAAGGAAATTAAGTATAGAGATATTATCTTTAGAGTAGGCGATAAGGTTATGCAAAATAAAAATAACTATATGATTAAATGGAAGAGAAAAGGAGGAGAAGGAGAGAAGGAAGGAGAGGGAGTATTTAACGGCGATATAGGTTTTGTATCTGATATAGATGAAGACAATAATTTGGTGGTTTTGTTTGATGAGGAAAGAGAAGTTGTATATGAAAGACTTAATCTTGATGAGTTGTCTCTTGCATATGCTGTTACCATCCATAAAAGCCAGGGAAGTGAATTTCCGGTTGTAATTATGCCATCTTTTGTTGGTCCTCCTCTTCTTATGAATAGAAATCTTTTATATACGGCAATTACAAGGGCTAAACAGCTTGTAGTTATTGTAGGTCAAAAAAAAGCTATTCAATTTATGATAAGCAATAATAAGGGTTTTACTAGATACTCAGGACTTGAATGGAGAATAACTGAAATAATAAATGGAAAAGAAAATTGATTATTATTTGAAAGGAAAGTTTTTATGGGTAAAATTGAAGGTTACCAAAATATATTGAAGCATATACTTAACTGGAATTTTGGAAAAGAAAAATATCTTAATATAGTTTCTCCTCCTTACAATACCTGTGAGGTTTTTTTGGAATTAATAATTGAAAATGTAAAAGTTGGTAACAAGATATTGTACATTACAGAAGAAAAGGATGGAAATGTGGAAATTCTAAAACTAATAAAGGATAATTCACAGGTTAAGGAATATTCTTATTATAGAGGAAATGAGCTGCATGAAGATACTAAAGTTGTTGTATCAAACTATGAAAATGCATTTCATTTAAATTTAAGATTTGACATGATTATTTATGATGATATAAGAAGCTTATCTCAATACAGTAGAATTGAAATAATAGAGCTTTTAGATAGCTTAAAAAATGATAATTGTAGAGTGATAGCGTATTCAATTGAAAGTATGTTAGATAATTGTAGAACCATATATATACCAGCTAGAAATGATATGCTGCCTATAGTAGAGCCTAGAATTATAACTACAGGAGTAAATATAAATAAAGATATGCCATTTGTAGCATTTGAATACCTTAAGTGGTTTATAAATATAAAGAACAATGTAGTAATACCAATTTCGGATGAAAATATGATGCTAAATTTATTTGGATATTTAACATATTCAAAATTGGGAATTGATAAAAGAATCTTATTGTATAGAAAAGATAATAGTTCTAAAAATGTATTAAATAAAGTTAATGGGGCTATAATTATAACAAATGATTTTGAAAGAGTTTGTGAACATATACAAAATATAAGTGTTGCAGTTTATTTTTATGAGCAAAATAAATTTAGCTATAAAACACTTGTATATTTCTGTGGAAGGTTAAGAGGAGGATACAAAAGGAAAGGAGAAGCTATATTTATAACCAATAAGGAAAATAAAGAAATAGAGAAGGCTAAAAATATAACTAGGAATTTCAATAAAACAGCATGGGAAGAAGGATTATTTTCTATATAAAATATTTATTGGATTGTTTCTTTAGTGTGCTCTACAGTGCAGATTATAAGTGTGTGTTGTGTGGAGAAGAAGCATTTGATGAAAAACTACTATGTGGTTCGTGCTTTAAAAATATAAGTTTATGTAAAGGCGAATTCTATGTAGAGAAAGAAAACTTATGCATAAAGTTTTATAGTGTGGCGTATTATTCAAAAAGCATAAAGGAAATGATTATAAGGTTAAAATACAAAAGAGATTTTCTATGTGCAGAGGTGTTAGGAAATCTTATGTACAATTATATTATGAAAAACAATATAAAATTTGATGAAATAACATTTGTACCTATGGAAAAGGGTGACTTAAAAAGAAGAGGATATAATCAAAGTAAGCTGCTTGCAAATGAACTTTCTAAAAGGATAAAGCTGCCGGTGAAAGAGTATCTAGAAAAGAATAGTAAGACAAGTGACCAGATTGGGTTAAATGGCAAAATGAGGTGGCAAAACTTATCAAGTGCTTTTACTGCCTGCAATGAAAAAGCTATATTGAATAGAAAAATTATTTTGGTTGATGATGTTTTTACTACAGGTGCTACTGGATTTTATTGTGCAAAGAATTTAATTTCTAATGGAGCAAAAAGCGTTATTGTATTGACTGCTGCAAAAAGTAGTATATAATATTATTATATATTAAGTTAGGTTTGTGGTTGAAAGTCGATGCTAGTCGCAGGCAAAGCGATCCACGTAAATTAAACAAAGTTTTAATGAGCATGGTGCGGTTTAGAAGTAAGTCCTGCCGTTTAGTTACGAGAGAATTAGTAGTGAGAGGATAGTTCCGGGTAGCGAAAGTTCCAGCAGGCGAGTGTGGGGTCAAAGACCAGGTCAACTAGCTTAATATATTTTTTATATAAATGCTTTTTTAATAGTATTTCATGTTAGAAATAGAATTTGATGTCTTTATATAAAGTTATAAATGGACCGCTTCTACAATTGTATCTAAATTCATCTCCTATATATAAACTTATCTATTTAAATATTTAGTTTTTCTGATGTTTTTATAAGAATAGATTTTGCATATTGAGAAAAACAAAAATGAGTTATTTTATCCAAGTACAGGTTATTTCTATGAAAAGGTGTGTTTATTGATTCTTTCATGTATATTTGTAATAATATGTAATACTATAGAAAACGTTTAAAATCATATGAGATATTAAGTAAGAATGATATAAGTTTATATAATATTTAGTCAATTTAATATATTTTTCTTGTTTTAATTTATTAAAAATAGTAAAATATAATTACATAAAGAAACCAAAATAATTATTGTATTGGTGTTAGAGAGGGGCTGGAATTATGAAAATAACAGTTAGTGGCAGAAATGTTGAAGTGACAAGTGGTTTGAGACAATATGTAGAGAAAAAGCTATCTAAAATGGAAAAATACTTTAAACCAGAAGTTGAAGCTCAAGTAACTTTAAGCGTGCAAAGAAATTGGCAAATCGTTGAAGTTACAATACCATTTAATGGAGTTATACTAAGGGGAGAAGAATCCAATAATGATATGTACGCTTCTATAGATATTGTTTCAGATAAACTTGAAAGACAAGTGAGAAAACAAAAAACAAAATTAGAAAGAAGAAAATATGGAGATTCACTTAGATTTCAAGATATTCCAGATGTAAGCTCTAAGGAAAAGGAAGAAGAACCTGAAATTGTAAAAACTAAAAGATTTGCAATAAAACCAATGTCAGAAGAGGAAGCAGTGCTTGAAATGGAGTTATTAGGACATAATTTCTTTGTATTTCAAAATGCAGATTCCAATGAAGTTAATGTTGTATATAAAAGAAAAGATGGAAACTTTGGACTTATAGAACCAGAGTTTTAAATTATTAACATAAAGGGGGCAAATAATTATTTGCCCCCTTTTTATTAAAGATAAACAACTTTGAAACTTGAAATTTATTTGTATTAAAATGCCGTCTTCTGGGCATTGTGGTGTACATGAATTTTAATAGCTTAAATGGTTTATCTATATGACTACATTTATTTGAAAATACTTAATTTTACATATTTAAAAGTTGAATGATTAAAGATTAAATGTTATAATCTATAAGGTATAATACGAATAATATACATTGATGTATACTATTTAATAGCTTATGTGTTATATGTTTATAAAATATATATTTGTAGTGAGGATGAATGCGATGGGATTGCTTAATAAAATATTTGGTACATATAGTGAAAGAGAAGTAAAGAGGATCATACCTATAGTTGATCGGATAGAAGAACTTGATAGTACCATGAAAGCTTTAAGTGATGATGATCTTAAGGCTAAAACTGCTGAATTTAAAAAGAGACTTGAAAATGGAGAGACTCTTGATGATATACTTGTTGAGTCTTTTGCAGTAGTTAGAGAAGCTTCTTCAAGAGTATTAGGACTTAAGCACTTTAGAGAACAACTTATAGGAGGAATTGTTCTTCATCAAGGAAGAATTTCAGAAATGAAAACTGGTGAAGGAAAAACATTAGTTGCTACACTTCCTTCATATTTAAATGCTTTAACAGGAAAAGGTGTTCATATAGTTACTGTAAATGACTATTTGGCAACTAGAGATGCAAAGCAGATGGGTGAGCTATATGGATTTTTAGGATTAACAACAGGAGTAATAGTACACGATTTGAATCAGCAGCAAAGACAAGATGCATATAACGCGGATGTAACATATGGTACAAATAACGAATTTGGATTCGATTATTTAAGAGATAACATGGTTATATACAAGGAAGAAAGAGTTCAAAGAAAACTTAATTTCTGTATAGTAGATGAAGTTGACTCAATACTTATAGATGAGGCTAGAACACCACTTATAATTTCAGGTGAGGGTGAGAAATCAACTGAATTTTATAGAGTTGCAGATAATTTTGCTAAAATGCTTAAAAAAGAAGATGATTTTACTATAGATGAAAAGACAAATTCCGCTATATTAACAGAAGTCGGAGTTGAGAAAGCTGAAAAATATTTTCATCTTGATAACTATGCAGATCCCTCAAACATGGAAATACAGCACCATGTTGCGCAAGCTTTAAAAGCTAATGCACTTATGAAAAAAGATAAAGATTATATGGTTAAAGACGGAGAAGTTATTATAGTTGATGAGTTTACTGGAAGACTTATGGAAGGAAGAAGGTACAGTGATGGTCTTCATCAAGCAATTGAAGCTAAAGAAGCAGTAAAAGTTCAAAAAGAATCGAAGACGCTTGCAACTATAACTTTCCAGAATTACTTTAGAATATATGATAAACTTTCAGGAATGACTGGTACAGCACTTACAGAAGAAAATGAATTTAGAGAAATATATGGTCTTGATGTTGTGGTAATTCCAACACATAAACCAATTAAAAGAAGTGATTTACCAGATCTTATTTATAAAACTGAAAAAGCAAAATTTGATGCTGTAGTTGAGGATATAGCTGAAACTCATAAAAAGGGTCAGCCAATTCTAGTTGGAACTGTTAGTATTGAAAAATCAGAGCTGCTTTCAGATTTACTTAAGAAAAAGAGAATTCCACATCAAGTATTAAATGCAAAATACCATGAACAGGAAGCGGAAATAATATCTCATGCCGGAGAAAAAGGTATGGTTACAATTGCAACTAATATGGCAGGTCGTGGTACTGATATTAAGCTTGGTGAGGGAGTTGTAGAACTTGACGGACTAAAAATAATAGGTACTGAAAGACATGAATCTAGACGTATAGATAATCAGCTTAGAGGTCGTTCTGGTCGTCAAGGAGATCCCGGAATTTCAAGATTTTATGTATCTCTTGAAGATGATCTTATGAGAATTTTTGGATCTGATAAACTTAAGGGAATGGTTGACAGGTTAGGTCTTGGTGATGATGAAGCTATTGAAAGTAAGATGGTAAGTTCTGCTATAGAAAATGCACAGAAGAAAGTTGAAGGAAACAACTTTGATATAAGAAAAACTTTACTTCAATATGATGATGTAATGAATCAACAGAGAGAAATTATATATAAACAAAGATCTGAGGTTCTCGAAGGAGAGGACATGAAAGATCAAATACAAAACATGATTAAGGAATTAATTTCAAATTCTGTTGATGCTCATATAACAGGCTTGGAGGAAAATTTAGAAGAGGATATAGAAAAACTTTTAAATTATCTTTATGATATATATCTTCCTAAAGATGCAGTTACATTAGATGAACTTAAAGTTCTTTCAAACGATGAAATAAAAGAAAAACTTCTTAATATAGCAACAGATTTATATGCAAAGAAAGAAGAAGAATTCTCTAGTGAGCAGATGAGAGAAATAGAAAGAGTAATACTTCTTAGAATTGTTGATACTAAGTGGATGGATCATATTGATAGTATGGAACATTTAAAACAAGGTATAGGACTTAGAGCATATAGACAGCAGGATCCTGTTCAGGCATATCAAATGGAAGGTAGCGATATGTTTGATGAAATGATAGCAAATATTCAAGCAGAAACTGTTAAATACCTATTCCATGTTGAGATAGAAAGAAGACCTGAAAGAGAAAGAGTAAATAAGGAAGTTACAACTAACTATGAGTCTGAAAATATTGTGAAAAAGCCAGTTAGAAGAAAAGAAAAGAAAATAGGAAGAAATGATCCTTGTCCTTGTGGTTCAGGCAAAAAATATAAAGATTGCTGTGGTAGAAAAGCATAAAATGTGTTTTAAGAAAAGAGCTGTTTCAAAATGAGGCAGTCTTTTCTGTTTTTATAATAGGCTATATCTTAAATAAATGTAAAAACCAAACC
The DNA here is from genome assembly GCF_045310695.1 of Clostridium neuense. NCBI lineage: Bacteria > Bacillati > Bacillota > Clostridia > Eubacteriales > Clostridiaceae > Clostridium > Clostridium neuense. The sequence continues at coordinate 128,038 of NZ_JBJIAA010000006.1, read as the reverse complement.
TTATTTAAGATATAGTCTTATAATAAAGTTAGTTTGAAAGGGTGATGAAATTGATTATAAAGCTTGAAGAGGCGGCATCAGCTGTAAAAGAGCTTATGAATAGTGTCAATGAAATGAGGGCTTCTCTTTGACATAGAACATGCTGAAAAGAAAATAGATGAGCTTGAGCATAATATGCAGGAAGATGGATTTTGGGATGATATGAAAAAATCCCAAGAGGTTAGCAAGGAACTTAAGTTTTTAAAAGATAGAATAGAAAGATATAAATCAATAAGTAGCAGACTTGAGGACACTAATGTCTTAATAGATATGTGTAGGGAAGAAGAAAATGAGGAAGAAGCAGAAGAAATATTAAATGAAGTAAAAGCTTTAAAAAATGAAATCGAGGACTTTAAAATAGAAATTTTACTTTCTGGTGAATATGATAAAAATAATGCAATTTTAAATCTTCATACCGGAGTTGGTGGAAATGACGCTCAGGATTGGACACAAATGTTACTTAGAATGTATACAAGATGGGCAGAAGCTAAAGGCTTTAAAGTTGAAGTTATTGATATGCTCCCAGGAGATGAAGCAGGAATTAAAAGTGTCACACTGAAGATAACAGGAGAGTATGCTTATGGATACTTAAAAGCAGAGAAAGGAATACATAGGCTTGTTAGAATATCACCTTTTAATGCAAATGGAAAAAGGCAGACATCTTTTGCATCTGTAGAAGTTTTACCAGAGCTTACTGAGAACCAAGATATTGTAATAAGACCTGAAGATTTAAGAGTTGATACCTATAGAGCCAGTGGTGCGGGTGGTCAGCATATAAATAAAACGGATTCAGCTATCAGAATAACTCATCTTCCAACAGGAATAGTGGTGCAATGCCAGAATGAAAGAAGTCAGCATTCCAATAAGGAAACTGCGATGTCTATGCTTAAATCAAAACTTGTTGAATTGAAAGAAAGAGCTCATAAGGAAAAAATAGAGGATTTAACTGGAGAATTAAAGGATATGGGCTGGGGAAGTCAGATAAGATCATATGTTTTTCAGCCTTATACTATGGTTAAAGATCATAGAACAGGTGTTGAAACTGGTAATGTTAATTCAGTGATGGATGGAGAAATAGATGATTTTATTAAAGGCTTTTTAAAACAAGAAAGCAATTCATAATGAAAAATTAATGATGTTGTAAAACACGAGAAGATCTAAGATTGGCTTCTCGTGTTTTTAATTTGCCATTTATTTTTGTTGATTTATACTTTTGACTGCATATTGGAGAGATATAAAAGTTAGTACTATCATAGCAAATAAAGATAATATACAAACCTGTTTGTTGTATAAAATTAAAAAGCTAAAAGTATAAGAGTTATTTATTATATCTCTAGAGGCTATCTTAAAACATCTATCTATGGACGATGAACTAATGTAAGAAGCCTTATCAGCTGGAGTGTGAATTCTTGAAGTATCATCATCGCAAAAGGTTACTGCTTTAATGTTTTTATTTCTAAAGGAGGAGTGGTCACTGGCATCTTCAAATATATAATTAAAACTAACATGTTCCTTTGCACATAGTGTTGAAATAGAGTTAATAGGAGCGGAATTTGCAGTATCCTTTTTTCCACCCATGATTGACAATGGAATTGAAGAGGGACTGCCAATCATATCAAAGTTATAATCCTCACCAGATTTTATTTTTTTGTAATATTTATTTACAAAAGCTTCAGAACCCTTAAGACCAAATTCTTCTCCATTGAAGGCAACAAATATTATATCTCTGTTAGGGGTACCAAGGGAATTTATAAATTTACTCATTTCAAGTATAAAACTTGTACCAGAGGCATTATCAAGAGCCCCATTGTAGACCTTTCCGTTTAAATCTGTGCCCACATGATCGAAATGTGCAGAAATAATAACTGGAGGTTTTGAAGAATCGCTGCCTTTTATATATCCAATAACATTTTTTAGTGTTGTTGTATCGTTAGAATAAGGAATAAAGCAATCTATTATGCAGCCATTGTTTAAATAATTTCTAATTTGTGAGAGACAGTCTTTAGTTACCATTATACATAAGGAATAGTCACTGTCAGCAATAAAGGAACTTCTAAAGCTTATATTGTTGTCTTTGGGTGCATAAATTATGAAGTTATTACCTTTATCTCTTATTTGAATATATGAGGAATTAGCTTTTATATTTGAGCCATTATAAAAAACAACATGGTTACTTTTAAAGTTAAGCATATCCTCTTTGAAATCTCTATCATAGGCATAGGTTTTCACTAGATTACCATGCGTATCAACAACTTTAAGATAAGGATCTCCAGATATTCTTTTAGGATAATATGCTTTGAAGGTTTGATAATAGTTTTGGCTATAACTAGTAAGCTTAGAGGCTTTAAATTGATCTCTAATATAACTAGCAACTTCATCGTTTTCGAAGCTTCCGCCTAAACGACCTTTAAAGTTGTTATTAGAAAGAAAAGCTATATTTTTTTTGATTGCATTTATATCGAATTTATGTATAGAGCAATATTTTTGAAAGCTGAAGGCAAATAAAACTATTGATATTACAAAAAGAATACAGATGATTAATTTTTTCATAGTAACTCCTTAAAATTAATTTTCCATATATTTCTATGAATTTGTGAAGCCTTATATTACAAGTAAGTTGAAATACTTAGGGTTTTTATTTATAATAATATCATGTCTATAATTTGAATTTTTTGGAGGTAAAGTAGTTAATGAAAGATATAAGCAGCAGATTGGCAGAAGAATTTAAAATAAATTTAAAGCAGGTTAATAGTGTTATAGAGATGCTTGATGAAGGAGCAACTGTTCCTTTTATAGCGAGATATAGAAAAGAAAAGACAGGTGGACTTGATGATGTAATATTGAGAGGACTATCTGAAAGACTTGTATATTTAAGAAATCTTGATGAAAGAAAAGAAGCTGTTATAAAATCTATAGATGATCAGGGTAAACTTAATGATGAATTAAAAGAAAGTATAGTTAGTGCCGAAACTATAACTGAGGTTGAGGATTTATATAGGCCATATAAGCCTAAGAAAAGAACTAGGGCTACAATAGCTGTTGAAAAAGGATTAAAGCCTCTTGCAGAGGAAATATTAAGTGGAAAGTTCAAAGGAGATATTGAGGAGCTAGCAAAAGGATTTATAAATGAAGAAAAACAGGTTAAATCTGTAGATGAAGCTCTAAAAGGTGCGGAGGATATAATAAGTGAAAGCATATCTGATGAAGCAGAATATAGAAAGTGGATTAGAAAGTATGTTTTTAAAAATGGAATTGTTGAAACAAAAGGATCCAGTGAAGAATCAACACCTTATGAAATGTATTATGACTTCAAGGAAGCAGTAAGTAAAATACCTCCTCATAGAATACTTGCAATAAATAGAGGAGAAAAAGATAAGATACTTTCAGTTAAGATAGCCTGTGAAGATGAAAAAATAATTGAGTATTTGAATCTAAATTGTCTAAAGGGAAATCAAGTGACAGACAAATACATAGAAGAAAGTGTAGCGGATTCTTTAAAAAGATTAATATATCCATCCATAGAAAGAGAGATAAGAGCAGAACTTACAGAGAAAGGCGAAAACTCAGCTATAGAAATATTTAAAGCTAATTTAAAAGCCCTTTTAATGCAGGCACCTATCAAAGGAAAGGCAGTTTTAGGATATGATCCTGGTTTTAGAACTGGATGTAAAATAGCAGTGCTTGATGAAACAGGAAAGCTTTTAGATACTGCAACGGTTTATGCTACTGCTCCTCAAAATGATGTAGAGGGTTCTATAAAGGTATTAAAGGGATTGGTTTATAAATACAATGTTGGAATGGTATCGCTTGGAAATGGAACTGCTAGCAGAGAATCTGAAGAAGTTATAGCAAAGCTTATAAGGGAAGTAAAAGAGGAAAGAGGAATAGAACTTTATTATGTAATAGTATCGGAAGCAGGAGCATCAGTATATTCAGCATCTGAGCTTGGAACAAAAGAATATCCTGATATAAATGTATCCTTAAGAGGAGCAATATCCATAGGAAGAAGACTACAAGATCCTCTTGCAGAATTGGTTAAGATTGATCCAAAATCTATAGGAGTTGGGCAATATCAACATGATGTTGCACCTAAAAAGCTGGAAGATTCCTTAAAAGGAGTAGTTGAAGACTGCGTTAATAACGTTGGAGTTGATCTTAACATTGCTACTCCATCACTTTTATCCTATGTGTCTGGTATAAATGCTAATATAGCAAAAAATATAGTTGAATACAGAGAAGAAAATGGAAAATTTAAGAGTAGAAAGGAACTTTTAAAAGTAAAAAGGCTTGGACCAAAAGCTTTTGAGCAGTGTGCTGGATTTTTAAGAGTACCGGAGAGTAAAGAGCCACTTGATAATACTTCAGTTCATCCGGAATCATATGATGCAGCTAAAGGACTTTTAAGTAAGCTTGGCTATGAAGAAAGTGATATAAAAAACGGAAATTTAGCCAATATGGATTCTATGGTAAAGCTTGTTGGCATAGATAAATTAGCTGAAGAGCTTAAAGTTGGAGTGCCAACTCTTTCGGATATAATTAAAGAAGTTAAGAAACCAGGAAGAGATCCAAGAGAAGAAATGCCAAAGCCAGTACTTAAAACAGGAATTGTTGATATAAAACAATTAAAGCCTGGTATGGTACTAACTGGAACTGTAAGAAATGTTGCTGATTTTGGTGCTTTTGTTGATATAGGTGTTCACCAGGATGGTCTTGTTCATATAAGCCAACTTTCTGACAGATTTGTAAAGCATCCACTAGATGTTGTTAAGGTTGGAGATATAGTTGAAGTTAGAATTCTTGAAGTAGATGAAAAAAGAAATAGAATATCCTTAAGTATGAAAAAATAGCTTGATTAAATTTATAAAATAAATTATAATAAAGTTAATATAATATTGGTATTCTTCAGGGCAGGGTTAATTTCCCTACCGGCGGTATAGCCCGCGAGCCTTTTATGGCATGATTCGGTGAAACTCCGAAGCCGACAGTAAAGTCTGGATGAAAGAAGAAATAATAGTGTTTTTAATGTGCCCTGACTTCTTGTTCAGGGCTTTTATTATGCCATTTCTGAAGATATCAAAAAATAATAGGAGGCATATAAAATGAAAAATTCAAAACTTAGTAAACTTATCAAAATATCGTTATTGGGTGTAATTGGTTTTGTAATTATGCTTATTGAGTTTCCACTACCTATTTTTCCTAACTTTTTAAAAATAGATTTTAGTGATCTTACAGCAGTTATAGGTGGATTTGCAATGGGACCAATTGCAGGAATTGGAATAGAACTTATAAAAAATTTGCTTGCATTATCCAAGACAGGTACAGCAGGGGTAGGAGAAGCTGCTAACTTTTTAATAGGATCGTCTATGGTTCTTATTTCAAGTCTAATTTATAAACATAAAAAAACAAAGATGAATGCTGTAATTGGATTAGCTCTTGGAACAATTGCAATGTCTGTGGCAGGGTGCCTTCTAAATTATTTTGTGCTTTTACCAATGTATGAAACAGCCCTTCATTTTCCAATAAAAGCAGTAGTTGCAGCAACACATGTGGTTAATCCTTATGTGACTGATCTTAAGAGCTTTATACTATTTGCTATAGTACCATTTAATATAATTAAGGGAGCTGTTATTTCTGTGGTTACAATGGCTGTATATAAGAAAATTTCTCCGGTAGTTCACAAAGAAATAGAAGAAAATGCAGTAGTTTATAATAAAGTAGTTAAATAAAAATTAATAATTGTTATGGGCATATTTTAAAAAGACTTAGAACTTTCAAGAGATTAAATGATGGTGAGATATTGAAAGTTCTTAGAATTTAAAAAATATGCCCATTTATACTTATCTAATATTTCGAGATACTATTATTCTTATATATTTCGCTTCCACATTATTATAGCATCTTCGTTATTGTCGTTATAATAATTTTTTCTAATTCCTTCTTCTACAAAACCAAATTTTCTATATAAGTTTTTAGCTACGTAGTTTGAAGTTCTAACTTCAAGGGTTAAGGAATTTATATTTTTTTCTTTACATATGTCTATAAGACCTTCTATGATTTTTTTGCCGGCTCCTATTCCACGAAACTCTGGATGTACGGCTATATTAGTTATATGACCTTCATCTAGTATAAGCCACATACCACCATAACCAACTACTACATCATCTAATTTGATTACAACGTATTGTGCGAACTTGTTTGTAAGTTCTTTTTCCATTGAATCTTTAGTCCAAGGGACAGCAAAGCTTAAATTTTCAATTGAGAGGATTTCTCTTAAATATTTCTTTTCAAAAGCACAAATTTCTAAATTATTCATCTATACTCCTTCCAGTTCTATTTTCATATTCTCTTTCTGCTTGTGACTTTCTTAAGTAAATTGGAGCGGAGGAAAGTGGGTTATCAAATTTACCTTCACGCATTAAGTTAAGGCCTAGTTCACATAAGCCTGAAGCTTTTACAAGATTTAGATGACTAGGGGAAAAGTTAACTTCATTGAGCCTTTCTTCAAAGACTTTTTTAAATTTTGGTACAGCATCACCTATAAAAGTTACTGGTAAATTATAATCATTTAAAATTTTTATCAAATCATCTACTGAAATAGCCATATAGTCTGAAATTTTGTTGAAATTATTATTTTTGAATGTATATAGTGCTGTATACACATTGTTTCTTAAAGCGTCTATTATAGGACATATTATACCGCTGGTGTAGGCAAGGCTGTATGCCATTGTATCAAGAGAGGATATGCTTACAAAAGGTTTCTTAGAACCTTCGCTAAGCCCCTTTACTACTGCCATACCTATTCTAAGTCCCGTAAAAGAGCCAGGACCTTTTGAAACGGCAAAACCATCCAAATCATCTATGGACAATTTTAAGTTTTTCAAAAGATAATCTATCATGTTCATTATTATTACTGAATGTTGTTTTTTATAATTGAAAGTAATCTCACCTAAAAGCTTATCATCATCTATTACAGCGCATGAAGCAGCTTCAGTAGCTGAGTCGATTCCTAGTATCTTCATAATTTAATCTCCTTTAAATAATCATATCTATTTCCTGTGTAATTTATTACTATTTGTCTGTAATTTTCACCTTTTTCTGGCAGCTTATTTATTGTAACATTTATTCTTTCTTCAGGAATTAAATCTTCAATATAATGTGACCATTCAATTACACTTACAGCGTCACTAAATATGTACTCATCAAAACCTATAGCGTAAATTTCATCGGGATCATTAACTCTGTAAACATCAAAATGGTACAGCTTAAGCCTGCCTTGATATTCGTTTACAATATTAAAGGTCGGGCTAGTTATATATTCATCTATTTTAAGTCCTTTAGCAATCCCTTTTGTAAAATGAGTTTTTCCAGCTCCAAGGTCACCATTAAGACATATTATATCACCTTCATTTAAAAGCATGCCAAGTTTTTCACCCAAATGTAAAGTTTTATCAACACTATCAATAAGAAAAGTCATGTTATCACCTCTTAAAAGTATTTTATATCAAATTTGAAAAAAAGAAAAGGTAATATAAACTACTACCTTAACTTATCTTATCTAAAGTACTTTTTAATTGTTCCACCGCTATAGGACATATAAAGCCATCATCTGCCATACCATTAAGTATGTTGAAGGCCTGATTACTTGACAATCCTTTTCTATAAGGTCTATTTTCTATAAGAGCTTGGTAAATATCACATACACCTAGAATCCTACATTCTTCAGATATTTTTTTTGAAGTTAAACCCATAGGATAGCCCTTTCCATTAAGTTTTTCATGATGAGAAGATGCCCAATAAATTATATCATCAATTCCATCTATTCTCTCAAGAATAATTTTTGTATAATATACATGAGACTTTATAATTGAAAATTCGTCATCTGTAAGAGAAGCATTTTTGTCAAGTATAGAAGTTGGAATTGCAAGCTTGCCTATATCATGAAGAAGACCAGCTATTCTCATTTTTATACATTTTTCTTCAGAGTAGCCAACATACTTTGAAACTTGATAAGACAATTTTGAAATTCCTCTAGAATGTTCAGCTGTAAAATTGCTCTTATTATCTATTATTTTTGAAAGTATGTAAGCTATTTTTTCAAATTGGTCTAAATCTATATTAGTGTCGATCTCAGGGGATATATTATCAAGTATAAAATCCATAAAACCAATGTTTTCTAAATCAAACCAAAAAATATCGTTTTTAGTTATTGATAAAAAGGCTTTTACCACATTTTTATCAAATATTGTATTGGAATTTTCTGAAACCCAGGATATAATTTTAGAATGCTGCTTATATGCCGGAATATTATCCTTATAAAGCAGTTCTACTAAATCAGCCATATGTATTATTCTACTTTCAATAGGGATATCCTTATTTTTTAAGTGCAGAGGACCACTGCCGTTAAAATTTTCGTGATGATATAATATAATTTTGGATATGTCGCTGTAAATAGGAAGATTTTTTATTATAGATTCCCCTAATATACAGTGTTCCTTAATAAAAGTAGACGATGTATGACTTTTACTTAAAGAATTAGCTGCGCCTATATCGTGAAGCAGTGAAGCTATGTATAAATTTTTAATGGATTCTTCGGGCAAATTAAGTCTTTTACCTACCTTTAGTGATATGTAAGTTGTACGTTTTGAATGATTTAAAAATTTATGTGTAGATAAAGGTATATTTGAAATTTCCTCAACTATTGTTGAATTTTCAACAGAACTTATTTGAGAAAGATCTAAAGCTAAAGATATTGCCCTTATGATTTTTTCAAAACATATACTCATAATTTTCCTCCGTAAAGTAATTCTACTATAATATTCTATCATATTTAAAATAATTATAAAACGACAAAATATACTTGTTGCAAAAATAGTATTAAAATATTGTTAATCTTATCTATAATAATATATTACAGTAATATAATGGAAACTTATTTCAATGTTGAGTTAGATATGCAGATATAATATAATATAAATAAGACAATATTAAAACAAGACTAGAAGTCTTTTTGTTTTTTTGTTGATTTTATTTGAGGTGAATATTTATGAAAAAAATTTTATGTTATATTATGGCTTTTGCAATCATAATTTCATTTTCTGGATGCAAAAGTAATTCTAAGACTAATGTGAATGTACCAAAAGAAAAGAATAGTAAAACTCAAGGAATAAGTCTTGATATAATGGTTACAAATAAATATCTTTACAATATAGTTAAAAGCTTAACTGGAGATAAAGATAATGTTCAATTTATGTTTAGTAAGGATGATAGTAATATAAGGCAGTTTAAGTATACATCTGATAGTTTAAATAACATAAGTAAATATGATTTATTTATTTATACTTCAGCTGACTTTGAACCTTGGGTATCAGGTTTTCAAAATAAGCTTGATAAAAGTAAGATTGGTGCAATAGATGTTTCAAGAGGTACCAAAATGAATTCTCTTGATAAGGATGATAAAAAAAGCGATGAAAACATAGATAAAAATCCCTACTATTGGGGAAACTTTGATAATTACAATACGGTTCTTTTAAATATAAGGAATGCACTTGAAGAAAAGGATCCCAAAAGTAGAGATTATTATGAAGAAAAATTCAAAAGCTGTGTAAAAGCTGTAAGGGATATGGAAAAGGAATTTAAAGATGTAGTTAAAGATTTTGATGATTACACATTTGTTACTACACAATATAAGTTTGATTATTTTTTTAGTTATAATGGGTTAAAAAGTGTTAAGGTTAAAACACAAGTTAAGGGTACTCCAGTTCAGGACATAAGTGATAAGATAAGCAATCAAAATAAAGTGTGTTTTATTTATGATGATGATAAAGATTTAAATGATAATATTGAACTTGTAAAAAAATATTCAATGAAAACTTTGAAGTTTAATATTTACTATGAAAATGGAAACTTAGTAGATATGATGAAGAAAAACGAAGCTTCTATGAAGAAAATAATTAATAACTAAAACTATAATTGTAACAAAAGAGACAATAGGTATTGAAGCGGCTAAAATAACTAACCTCCATGAAACAGTAAAGGGATTTATAAAGAAAAAGGTCTTAGAACCAGAAAGTATTTTGCCGCTTGCTACTTTAAATGTGGCAAAAGCATTAGAAATTTATCCTCTTCATAAAATCTTCATATAGGCATGCTAATATCTAAGAGAAAAAATTAGAGGAGGATTAATAACTATGAATATGACACATTATATGTCGCTATTAGCGGATAATCAGCCATGGAATTTGATTATTTTTATGGCTATTCCAGTAATATGCGCTGAAACACTTACAATAACAGAGTTTTTCATCATATTTAACAGAGTAAAAAATGGAGGAATAAGAAGCTTAAATAAATATGTTGGTATTTTTGATGGAATATACTTTACAGGTATATTTATATATTTATTATTTAATGCTGTTATACCGCTTACTACCACAGGAGGGTGGCATACTTGGGTAGACGTAACTGCTGTTGGGTTTTACTTAAGTGGAGTTGTTTTTCTTCTTCCAATCGCTTTGATGGAGCTTGGAATAATATTTAAGCATAAAACCTTTGAGGAAAAGATGAAAATTCATTTTATTCTTGTAGGTGGGTTCCTAGTTGTTGCTCATATTGCTATGATTTTTGGTATGGTAAATCCAAAGATTGTTAATAATATGTCGTCAATGCCAGGTATGTAGATGAATATAATTATGATTGAAACTTTTAAATAAAAAAGACTAGATTTTAGATTGAAATAAATTAATCTAAAATCTAGTCTTTTTCTTTTTAAGTTTGGCAGGGGCAGTAGGAATCGAACCCACAACCAACGGTTTTGGAGACCGCTACTCTACCAATTGAGCTATACCCCTATAATAAATAACTGTTAAATTACCAACAACAAATATTATAAGCCAGAATAAAGATTCAGTCAAGCATATTTTAAGAAAAATTGTAAATTCTTTTATGTAGTTTAAGCATTTTATATTTAAGTTGTGATAAATAGAATTTGTTGAAATATATATTTTAGTTGTTATAATTAAATAAAGACGCATATACGATTTTTTAATAGTTATAATGCATATAAAATGATAAATTTGAGGTGAATTTATGGAAGAAAAAATATTATTAGTAGATGATGAAGAGAGTATTTTAAATGTGCTTTCATATGCATTAAATAAGGAAGGATATGAAACTGAAAAAGCATATAATGGACAAGAAGCTTTGGATAAGTTTCGCATTTTTAAACCTGATATAGTTATACTTGATTTGATGCTTCCAGTTATAAGTGGATATGATGTATGTAAAAAAATAGAAGATGAAAATGTTGGAATAATAATGCTTACAGCAAAGAATGATATTGTAGATAAATTGTTAGGACTTGAGCTTGGAGCAGATGACTATTTAACAAAACCTTTTGATATTAGGGAAGTTATAGCAAGAGTAAAATCTCTATCTAGAAGGTGTAAGAAGACATCATCAGCTTCAATAAATAATAATTTTATAGTAATAGACGATTTCAAAATTGATTATAGGGAAAGAGTTGTAACTATAGGAGGGAAAGAACTTGAATTTACGGCAAAAGAATTTGAATTGTTGTATTTACTGATTTCCAATATTAATATTGTATATACAAGAGATCAATTACTTGATTTAGTGTGGAATATGGAATACATAGGTGGTACGAGAACTGTTGATACACATGTTCAGAGAATAAGAAAAAAATTAGGCGATAAATATGAAAAGCTAATAATGACTATTCATGGTGTAGGGTATAAAGGAGTGAATCCATATGAAAGTAGGAATAAAGGTTAAATTAACTTCATTTATAACCTCACTGTTAATTCTAGTAATAGTACTCTTGAGTTTTTTAGTTCTTAGGGGAATTAAAAGTTATCAGAAGATGAAAAATGAAAGCATACTTTTAAATCAAAAAAACTTGTTTGAGCAGTATTTATCTAATGAACTAAATTCTTCTAAATACATAGATATGAAAAATCAAAAGGAAATTCATTTAAATAATGCTGATTTATTTAATAAACCATGGTTGAATTCAATTCCAGCAAGTATTTATGATGTAAATGGAAATTTAATGTATACAATTGAAAGCAGTAATAAAAATAGCGATGATGAGAAAATGATAAGATACTGTTTACAAAATAAAATAGCATATGAAGAAGATGATAATCAACTGTACTATTATTCACCAATTAAATATAATAACATTATAGTTGCAGTATTGAGGCTTAGATATTCGGTTAAGGAAACAAATGATTTTTACAATAATATTAAAATGTTATTTATTATATTGGGGTTAATTTCATTGGTAGTTGGAATTGCTTTTGGAATTTTGTATTTGGTTCCGTTTACAAATGATATAAATAAAATAATTTATTCAGTAGCCAATATTCAAAATGGAGATTTTAAAAATATAAAAAAGCTTAGTAGAAATGATGAACTTGGAACTTTAAGTAATGGTGTAGAATTTATGAGTAATACCATAGAAAATGATATTATTGTTTTAAAAAAGCAAAGAGATGATTTAAGCAAAGCTGTTGAGAAACTAGAAAAAATGGGCAAAGAACAAAAAGAATTTATAGGGAATGTTACTCATGAATTTAAAACTCCCCTTACGTCAATAAAAGCATCAGCAGATATAATGCTTATGTATGAGTATGATCCTAATTTTGTTAAAGAAGCTTCAAGCAGTATAGTTAAGGAATGTAATAGACTTTGTGATATGGTTGATAATGTTTTGAAGCTATCGTCCTTGGAAAAATATGATTTTGAAGTGAAAAAGAAAGCTGTTAAGCTAAAACCTTTAATTGAGCAGATTTCTTCTAGAATGCTTGGAAAGATAAAAAAATACAATATCGAATATAGCACTAACCTTAAGGATTTAACCATAATAGGTGATGAGGAAGGAGTTAGGCATATACTAATTAATTTAATAGATAATGCTATTAAGTATAACAAACCTAATGGAAGCATAAGCATATGTACATATGACAGGGAAAAGGAAGTTTATATAGAGGTGGCTGATACTGGAATTGGTATTTCTGATAAGGATTTAGATAAAATATTTGAAAATTTTTATAGGATTAAAAACGATAGGAGTAGGAAAACTGGAGGAACTGGAATTGGACTTTCATTTGTTAAAAAGATGGTTGAAAAGCAAAATGGGAGAGTGTTAGTAACTTCAGAAATAGATGTTGGTTCAAGGTTTACCATTATATTGCCGCAAGATATTAAATTAATGAGTTTACATTAATATGACATTATCGTGATATTAATGTAAAGGTAGTAGAATATGATAATAATCATAAAACATACTAGGAGGTAATATTATGGTAAAGAAAAAAGTAATGATAGGATTGCTTTCAGCTGCTGTTTTGTGTACAAGTGCAGGTATTGGTTATAAACAAATATTTGCCAACAATGTTAAAAAGAATGTTACGCTTTTAAGCTATTCAGCAGCAAAGGTTGCAAAAACTGATGCAACTTTTAAAATTAATGCTTTATCTTGTGGTGAAGCTGTTGAATGGCTAAGTGACAATGAGGTTTTGACCTTAAATAAAAAGTCAGAGTATAGTAATCCTAACATACCAGGTATTAAATACCCAGTTTATTATTTAAGTGTGTATAACATAAATACAGGAAAAACAAAAGATTTTAAAGATGTTAATGATGCTGGTGATCCTATTAAGATTTCGCCGGATAAAAAATATGTTCTTTATACTGAACCAAAAGTTATGCCACAGGTAGGTAATACTGAATGGCAAAATGATTTGAATTCTGGCAAGCTTTTTAGTAGAAGTGTAAAAATATTAAATTTAACTAATGGAAAGATTACTGATTTTAAGGGAGAGTATAAGGCAAAAGAAGCAAATTATAGTTGGATAGATAATAATAAATTATTTGTTTATTATCCAAATGAAGGAAATAAGTGGAATGTTGAAAATGTAGATGGAACAATATATAAGACGGGCAATGTTAAAGCTCCTGTTGCAGGAAGCCATCCTTGGCCTGCAAGTAATTTAAATATTAAAGTTTCTGGAAATGATGTTTCTGGTAATTTTATAGTAGAAGTTGATGATCCTTCTGCAACTGGTGAAGACATGAAATCAACATACTACTCTGTTAATGTAGCAACAAATGAGATGAAACAGATATATAGAACCGTAGGAACCGCTGTAGGATATACTTTGGAAAATAATGTGCTTTTAATTGATGATTGGAATAAAACCGATGATTTTACAAGACTTGTTTATTTTAATGATGAAGGTGTTAAGTTGGGTGAAGCTAAAACTACTGAATTTAATAGGAATAGTGCTGTAGGTCCTGTATATGATATTTCGAAGGACGGAAAAACTATTGCATTTCCAGCTATAATACCATTACCAAAGGGTACTCCAATTAAAGATGTAATTAAAGATACTACCACTTCCTTAGATATTTTGGATTTATCTACTGGTAAAATGAAGAAAGTTTATCAAAGTAAAAATTTAATAAAGGACATAAGGTGGAGTCAAGATGGAACATCTTTAATATTTAATGATGGAAAACAATACATTCTTAAGATACAGTAAAGTGCTGGAGATGATTGGGATAGTTTTTTTAAAATATTACAGACAAAAAAGAAAAGTAGCTGATAAACTATCAACTACTTTAAACACTTGAAAATATTACTGCTAAACTACATTAATGATATTTGGCAGGGGCAGTAGGATTTGAACCCACAACCAATGGTTTTGGAGACCACTACTCTACCGTTGAGCCATACCCCTTTATGTATTAATAATCGTTAAATATATAATAATTACCGACAAAGACTATTATAAAATAGAAATCCTAATCAGTCAAGCACGATTTCTTAATTATGCTTATTTATTTGATATTAGTATGTAATTGCTTTAAATTTTAACCCTGGAAAATAATTAATAGAATATACTTAATATAGTCATACTTTTTTAACAAAAATGGCTTATTATTAAGTTACAGGCAAGTAATGATAATAAAAAAGATATTTACTAAAGTAGTTGAAACATCCCTCTTTTCAACTACTTTTTTTTGTTCCACACTAGAATATAAAAACATGTTTTGTGGAGCTTATACTAAGCCACTATTAATTATATAATTATATAACAGAGTATTTAAGGGAGTTGTTATACATGAAAATAGGTGTGCTTATGGGTGGAATATCATCGGAAAGAGAAATATCCATTCTTTCTGGAAAGGAAATTGTTAAAAATCTTGATAAAAATAAATATGAAGTTTATCCAATTATAATAAATTCAAAGGATGAGGTAATTGAAAAAGTAAAAGGTATAGATTTTGCATTGCTAGCTTTTCACGGTGCTTTTGGAGAAGATGGAACTATACAGGCTCTGCTTAATAGCATTTCAATGCCTTATTCTGGTTGTAATATGCTTACAAGTGCTATATGTATGGATAAAAAGCAAACTAAGAGGATATTAAAGGCAGAAAATATTAATACAGCGCCTTTCTATGTTATTTATAAAAATAAAAAAGTTGATTTTGAAAAAATTGAGTTACTTCAGTATCCTATGTTTGTAAAGCCTAATAATGGAGGATCAAGCATAGGCATATCAATGGCTTCAAATAAACAAGAGTTGGAGCAAAATATAAAAGAAGCTTTTAAATATGATGATGAAGTTATAGTTGAAAAATATATAGCTGGGAATGAATATACAGTTTGCATGCTAAATGGAGAGATTTTACCTATATTATCAATTAAGTCAAAGGGGAATTTTTTTGATTATAAATGCAAATATACTGAAGGAGAATCTGAAGAAATATTGGCAAAGATTCCAAACGAATTAGAAAATAAAATAAAAGATGTTTCAAAATGCTGCTGGCAGATATTTGATTGCAAGGCATATGTTAGAGTTGATATTATAGTAAGTAATGGAATGCCATATGTACTGGAGTTAAATACACTTCCAGGAATGACAACAAATTCGTTGTTTCCTAAAAGTGCAGCATTAGCAGGAATGAAATACAGTGTCTTGTTAGATAAAATAATTGAATATTCTTTATGAATGGTGGTAAAAAAGTGGACTATATTGAAGCAGCTAAAAAAATCAAATTAAATTCTATAAAAGTAAATTTTGATGTAGAAAATACTGAAAAATTACCTATTGGAACATCAAAGGTTGGTGGGCATCCAGATTTGCCAGAGGGCTTTAAATGGTATTATTTTAATGGAAGGGTTCCTCTTGAAGATTTTACAAAAAATAGACCGCTTAGTTTTATTGCTCAAATAAATTGTAAAGAAGTTAAAAAGTATGATTTAGATAATAGACTTCCAAGCACGGGAATCCTTTATTTTTTCTATGAACTTGAAACTATGTCCTGGGGATTTGACCCAAATGACAAGGGTTCAGCCAGGGTTTATTATTACGATGGAGATATTTCAAAGCTTGTTAGAACTGATTATCCAGAAGACATGCCTAGAGAATATAAGCTGCCTTCAATAAAATTAACCTTTGAAAGTGAAGAAAATATTCCGGATTATGAAGAAATCGAAGACATATGCAATGAGTATAATTCAAGTGGATATGAAATATATGATGAATTTAAATATAAAGGTAATATGGCGCCTGATTTTTCAAATAAGCTTTTAGGATATGCCGATTCTATTCAAGGCTCTATGCTTCATGAATGTGAAGGGGTTTCAAGAAAAATATATTGCGGCGGAAAATTGGATATTACGCCTGAGGAGCAGGAAGAAATAAAAGCACATAAAAGTGAATGGAAATTACTTTTTCAGCTAGGTACTGTTTCAAAGGGAGATTTTGAGCTTATGTTTGGTGATTGTGGAGAAATATATTTTTATATAAGAGAAGATGATCTTAAAAATAAAAACTTTGAAAATGTGTGGCTTATATTGCAATGTGGTTAAAAATAATAAATATATTTTAAAAAAGTATATTGACATGAGTTTAAAACATGATATAATTTAAACATAAGCAAGTTAATAATTCCTATTTGATTAATAGGAAATAAAATCGAATAAATATTTAGCATCTTATCAAGAGAGGTGGAGGGACTGGCCCGATGAAACCCAACAACCAGCATTTTTCATTTGAATGCATGGTGTTAATTCCTGCAAATTAAGTTTTGAGAGATAAGAGGATAATTAAGCTAACAGTATATAGTAAATTAATCCTCTTCATGGTAGAAGGGGATTTTTTATATACAGTTTTATATGTATCTTCAAAAAAGCAATTGAAAGATGTGCAAATATTAATTTGAATTTTTGAAAAATTACAAAATATCAAAATTAATTATTAAAGGAGAAATTAGAAATGAGTGAAGAAAGAAAGTTCGGTTTTGAAACATTACAAGTACATGCAGGACAGGTGCCAGACCCAGCAACAGGAGCAAGAGCAGTTCCGATTTATCAGACGTCATCATACGTATTTAAAAATGCAGATCATGCAGCAAATTTATTTCAATTAAAAGAACCAGGAAATGTTTATTCAAGAATAATGAATCCAACAACAGATGTGTTTGAAAATAGAATAGCAGCACTTGAAGGTGGAGTAGCTGGTCTTGCAACAGCATCAGGACTTGCAGCAATAACATATGCAATCTTAAACGTAGCAAGTGCAGGAGACGAAATTGTAGCAGCAAGTACATTATATGGTGGAACTTATGAATTATTTGGAGTTACATTAAAGAAACTTGGAATAAAGGTTGTTTTTGTAGATCCAGATGATCCAGAAAATATAAGAAAAGCAATAACAGATAAGACAAAAGCAGTATATGGAGAAACCATAGGAAATCCAAGAATAAATGTTCTTGATATAGAAGCAGTAGCAAACATAGCTCATGAAAATAAAATACCACTTATAATAGATAATACTTTTGGAACACCATATTTAATAAGACCAATAGAATTTGGAGCAGATGTTGTAGTACATTCAGCAACAAAGTTTATAGGAGGTCATGGAACAACTATAGGAGGAGTTATAGTTGATGGTGGTAAATTTGATTGGAGAGCAAGCGGAAAATTTCCTGATTTTACAACACCGGATAAGAGCTATAATGGTTTAGTATATGCAGATTTAGGAGCACCTGCTTTTGCATTGAAGGCAAGAGTACAACTTCTTAGAAATACAGGAGCAACACTTAGTCCTCAAAGTGCATTTTATTTCTTACAAGGCTTAGAATCACTTTCACTTAGAGTTCAAAAACATGTAGAAAATACAAGGAAGGTAGTAGAATTCTTAAGTAACCATCCAAAGGTTGCATGGGTTAATTATCCTGAACTTGAAAGCAGCCAATATAAAGAACTTGCTAAGAAGTATTTACCTAAAGGAGCTGGTTCTATATTCACATTTGGAATAAAGGGAGGACTTGAAGCAGGAAAGAATTTTATAAATAGCGTTAAATTATTCTCACTTCTTGCAAATGTTGCAGATGCAAAATCACTTGTAATACATCCTTCAAGTACAACACATGCAGAACTTAATGCAGAAGAACAAAAAGCAGCTGGAGTTACTCCAGATATGATAAGACTTTCAATAGGTGTTGAAGATGCTGATGATTTAATTTGGGACTTAAATCAAGCTCTTGAGAAAGCTTGATGAAGTAGCAGTATTTTAAAAAATTAAATAAACTTTTAATTAAATTTATTGACATTGACGATGATATAATTAATGATTTGAAAATATTAAATTGTATTAGAAAATGTATAAGATATAAAACTCAGGGACTGCAATTAGAATTAGTTTATTTACAGCCCCTGAGTTTTTATATTATATTTTTGAAAAATATTTTTTAATCACTTAAAGCATTTTTTAAGTCACTTATTAAATCATCTACATTTTCAATTCCTACTGAAAGTCTTAAAAGTTTGTCTGTTACTCCAAGTTTTGCTTTAACTTCATGAGGCATATCTGCATGGGTTTGTGTATCAGGGTAGGTTATTAAGCTTTCTACTCCACCAAGACTTTCTGCAAAAATGATTATTTTTACTTCTTTTAGTATCTTCTCAACGGTAGCTTTGCTATCTACATAAAAAGATATCATGGATCCAAAACCAGTAGCTTGGTTGGTCAAAATTTCATATCCAGTATGTTCTTTAAGTCCAGGATAAAGCACTTTTTTTACTTTGTTTTGAGTTTTAAGAAAATTTGCTATCTTTATAGCATTTTCCTGCTGCTTATCAAGCCTTACGGATAGAGTTTTTATACCTCTTAATATAAGCCAGCTGTCAAAGGGAGGAAGAGATGCGCCAGTAGAAACTTGAATAAATCTAAGTTTTTGGACTAAATCTTCATCGTTCACAATAATAAAGCCAGATAGAGTATCATTATGTCCACCAAGGAATTTTGTACCACTATGAATAACAATATCCGCACCTAGGTTAAGCGGTTTTTGGTAATATGGTGTCATGAAAGTATTATCTACCATAAGCAAAAGATTGTTCTTTTTTGTTATTTCTGAAACTTTTTTTATATCTGCTATTTTCATAAGTGGATTTGTTGGAGTTTCAAGATAGATTGCTTTTGTATTTGCTTTAAGGCTTTTTTTTATGTTTTCAATGATAGTTGTATCTGTATAAGTAACTTCAATCCCGTAGTCTTTATATATCTGTTCAAATATTCTATAGGTTCCTCCATATAAATCATCTGACACTATTAAATGCTCTCCACTTTTGAAAATTGTCAAGAGGCCTGATATAGCGGCCATACCAGAGGTATATGCTAAGCATTCCTTGCCATTTTCAAGTAAGGCAACTGTTTTTTCTAATTCTTCTCTTGTTGGATTCTGAAGTCTCGAATAATCATATCCTGTGCCGTGGTTTAAGCCTTCATGTCTAAAGGTTGCACTTTGATATATTGGGTAGCTTATTGCACCTGTTCTAGTTTCAAAATTACTGCTTCCATGGACTGCTTTTGTCTCAAAGTTTCTACAATCTGATTTCATAAAATTTCCTCCGATTTTTAATCTGATTTGAAAAATGTATTAAAAAACTGTTTCCTATCGTATAAGATAAAAAACAGTTTTTTAAACTTATCTTATCTTTCAGGATAATCCTGCAGGATTTAGCACATTCCTAAAATTAAGGATGCTGCCGGATTTCATTGGGCCAGTCCCTCCATCACTCTCGATAAGAAATTAGTATTAAATTGTCGAACATGATTTATTGAAGTTATTATATAATTTAATATTAACTATGTCAATACAATTTTTGACTAGAATAATATTGACATAATTAAAAAGCATGATATAATTTACTCATGAAATAAATCAATATTTCATATCGGATTACTATGAATTGATATAAAATATTAAAATCTTATCAAGAGAGGCGGAGGGACTGGCCCTGTGAAGCCCAACAACCAACATTTTGTTTGAATGTACGGTGTTAATTCCTGCAAATTAGTTTTGAGAGATAAGAGGATAAAATGGTATAAATTTAAATTTGTATAAAGATCCTCTTTTTAAAAAGAGGATTTTTCATGCAATAATTCATACTAAACAGATATGAAATATAATGTTTAATAAATATATAAAAGTTTTTTAGAGGGGGACTACATATGAAATTAAAAAAAGTTACTGCTGTTATTTCAGCACTACTTGTTGCAACTACCATATTAAGCGGCTGTGGAACAGGTAACAATAACACATCACAAGCGAAACCTGATACCTTTACTTATGGTATTGATGGTGATCCAGGAAATTCAGTTAATGTAATTACTACAAGTGATAGATATGGACTTACAGAAATAAAGGCATTGTATTCACCATTATATATGTATAATGCTGATAAAGTGCAATATTTCTTAGCTGAAAGCATGACTCCTTCTGCTGATCATTTAAGTTATACTGCAAAGCTTAGAAAAAATGTAAAGTGGAGTGATGGAAAGCCATTTACAGCAGATGATGTTGTGTTTACATATGATCAAATGCTTAAAGAGTCAAATGGGGGATGGGCGTATAGCCAGTTAATATTTGATGGCAAACCAGTTAAGGTTGAAAAAGTTGATGATTATACTGTTAAATTTACACTACCTGCAATAAGTTCAGCAGCAATGGAGCTTCTTGGAGATATATTTATAATGCCTAAGCATATTTATGATGGCGAAGCAAATATAGAAAAAAGTTCTAAAAATGCTAAGCCGGTTGGAACTGGTCCATATAAGTTAGCAGAATATAAGGCAGGACAATATGTAAAGCTTGTAGCAAATGATAATTATTTCCTAGGCAAACCTAAGATTAAGAATGTTGTATATAGAATAATTGAAGATGCAAATACTGCTCAGTTGGCACTTCAAAAGGGAGAATTAAATGCTCTTGTAGTTCAACCAGCAGATATAAGTAAAATACAAAAATCAAATAAAAACTTAGATATTAAGCCATATGGCGAAGGCAGAGTTGCATATATGGACTTTAATTTAAGTTCTAAACTAGTTCAGAATAAAGATGTCAGAAAGGCTATACTGTATGCATTAAATAGAAAAGAAGTGATAGATGCAGCGTATATTTCAGAAAAATATGCACAGCCTGTATATACTTTTTTACCAAATGAAAGTAAATTTAAGTCTAATGATGCTGAAAAATACGATTACAATTTGGCTAAGGCTAAAGAACTTCTTCAAAAAGCAGGAGTAAAAGGATTGAAGTTAAAATTAGCTTATACAAACAATAATGTGGCTCAGCAAAAGCAAGCGGCTATAGTACAGCAGGAATTAAAGGCAGTTGGCATCGATGTTGAACTTTTAGGGATGGATTCTACAGCTTTAAGTGAAAAAATGAAAAAGGTTCAGACGGATTTCGATTTAGTGTTTGGTGGATATATAATGGGAATAGATCCAGATACATTTAATTCATTATTTATATCAAATAGTGAAACAAACTATATGCATTATAAAAATCCTGAAATAGATAAGCTTTTTAATGAGGGAAGAATTGAAACAGATGAGACTAAGAGAAAAGAAATTTATAATCAGATACAAAAGATAATGCAGGATGATGCGGTGTTTTACCCGATTTTAAGTAATAACAGAGTTCTTGTTATTGACAATAGAATTGGTGGAATTAAAGAGGCAGGATTAGTTCCAGTGTATACATTTGAAGATATGTCAAAGCTTTATTATAAATAAAAAAATCCGTAATTTCAAGGGTCAAATTCTTAAAGTTTTTAATTCTTTAAGGATTTGGCCTTAAGGTTTATATATGAAAGGAGATATAAAATGGGAAAGTATATTCTTAAAAGAATAGCACAAGCTGTACCGCTGCTATTAATTATTTCAATAATATGCTTTACGCTTATTCAGTTAGCACCATATAATGCTGTAGATGCAATGACAAATCCTAAAATGTCAAAGAAAACAATAGAATTAATAAAGATAAAGTATGGTTTTGATAAGCCTGCATACATACAATATTTATATTGGCTTAAAGGAATATTAACAGGTCAGTTTGGATATTCAATAGTTACTCATGAAAGCATATTTAATGATTTAGCATCCAGGATACCAGCTACAATGATTTTAGTATTGCCATCATATATATGTGCGCTTATTTTATCAATAATATTAGGACTAATGGCAGGATTAAATAAAAATAAACTGGCAGATAAAATAATAGATGGATTTTGCTCTATTGGTATATCAATACCAACTTTTTGGTTTGCAATGATTTTGGTATTTATATTTGGATATGAACTTGGAATCCTACCTATACTTGGAATGCATACTATAGGGATAAATTCTACAGCTGACTTTTTGAAACATTTTATAATGCCTTTTATCGTGCTTACATTCGCGTTTATGCCAGAAAATACAAGATACGTTCGTTCATCTACTATTGGACAACTTTCGGAAGACTATGTTATGGTGCAGGAGGCCTTTGGAGCAAGTAAATTTGAAATATTGTTTAAACATGTTTTGAAAAATGTACTTCTTCCTATTATAACCAAGCTTGGGATGGCCCTTCCTATGTTAATAACAGGTGGTGTTATAACGGAAACAGTATTTGGTTGGCCTGGTGTTGGACCTTATTTTATTAAGGCGATTCAAGGACTAGACTATCCTGTTGTTATGGCAGTCATGGTTTTATCCTCAACACTAGTTATACTAGGTAACCTCATTTCTGACATACTTTATGTTGTGATAGATCCTAGGATTAAGAGTATGAGGTGATAAAAATGAAAAATAGAAGAATAGAAAATGTAAAAATAGAACTTAAGCACAATAAAGTGGCTTTGTTTTCAATAATATTTCTTGTACTTGTAGCACTAATATCAATATTTGCATTTTTATATCCATATAACCCCAATAAGACAAATGTAGGTATAATGCTTCAGCCACCGTCTCTTTCACATCCTTTTGGAACAGATGAACTAGGAAGAGATTACTTTGCAAGAGCTATATATGGAGGAAGAGTATCTCTACTAGTTGGAATTTTGGCTATGGTTATTTCGACTTCAATAGGTGTATTTGTAGGAACTGTAAGTGGATATTTTGGTGGCAAAATAGATAACTTGTTAATGAGGATGGTTGATATAATTTCATCAATACCTTGGATGATTTTAGTTACTGTTATCAGCATTTTTCTAAAACCTGGCTTTCGAACCATAATAATTGTAATTGGATTCTTTACGTGGATGGAGATATCTAGGCTTGTTCGTGCAGAAACTTTGTCGGTTAAAGAAAGGGAATATGTCTTATATGCAGTATCTACAGGAGAAAACTCAATGAGCGTAATAACGAAGCATATTATACCTTCAGTTTTTCCAACTATAATAGTAGCAGCAACGACTGGAATTGCAAATGCAATAATGACAGAATCATCTCTAAGCTTTCTTGGAATAGGAATACAGCAGCCTATGTCATCTTGGGGAAGCTTACTTCAAAATGCACAAAGTAATCTTCAAAACGCACCATATATGGCAATCTTACCAGGAATATTAATTGTTTTGACTATATATTCTTTCAATAAGCTTGGCGATATTTTGAGAGTATTTGTAGAACCTAAGACTGCAGCAGATAGGAAGTGATACTATGAAAAATAATATACTACTCGAGGTTAAAGATTTAAAGACTAGTTTTTACGACAAAGGTGAAAAAATTGAGGCGGTTAGAGGAATAAGTTTTAAAATTGACGATGGAGAAATTTTAGGTATTGTTGGTGAATCGGGCAGCGGCAAAAGTGTTGCAATGAAGTCTATACTAGGGATTGTTCCTAAAAATGCAAAGATTGAAAATGGAGAAATATTTTTTGAGGGTAAGGATATATTAAAGCTATCTGGTAAAGAAAAACAAAAGATTAAAGGAAATGATATGTCAATGATTTTTCAAGATCCTATGACGGCGTTAAATCCTTTGATAACAATAGGAAAGCATCTTGAAGAGGTTATTTTAAGGTATAATAAAATTACTAAAGAAGAAGCAAGAAAAAAGGCTGTTGATATCTTAAATTTAGTTGGAATACCAATGGCTGAAAAAAGGCTAAATCAGTATCCTCACGAGTTTAGTGGTGGAATGAGGCAAAGAGTTTTAATTGCAATGGCACTTTCATCTGAACCAAAACTTTTAATAGCAGATGAACCCACAACAGCACTGGATGTTACAATTCAATCTCAAATACTAAATCTT
Organism: Clostridium neuense; assembly: GCF_045310695.1. Lineage (NCBI taxonomy): Bacteria > Bacillati > Bacillota > Clostridia > Eubacteriales > Clostridiaceae > Clostridium > Clostridium neuense. Next base: position 103,388 of record NZ_JBJIAA010000006.1, on the reverse strand, counting down.
TTGAAGGAACTTAAGGAAAAGAAAAATATGTCTATTGTTCTTATAACTCATGATTTAGGTGTTGTAGCAAGTCTTTGCAGTAGAATAATTGTTATGTATGCAGGAATGGTAATGGAAGAAGGACTAGCAGAAGATATATTTTATAAACCAGCACATCCTTATACAAAAGCGCTCTTGAATTCAATTCCTAAGGTTGATGAAGATGAAAAGAAAAGACTTGAGCCTATTAAAGGAACAGCACCTTCACTTTTAAATCCACCTAAGGGATGCCCTTTTGCTGAAAGATGTTCTTTTGCAACTGATAAGTGTTTTAGAGAAATACCAGAATATAAAAGTATTTCGAAAACTCAAAAAGCAAGATGCTTCTTAGTAGAGGAAGGAGAAAAGTCATAATGAGTGAAACAGAAAAGAAGCTAATAGAAGTTAGTAATTTAAAAAAGTACTTTCCTGTGAAGGGCGCTTTTGGAATAAATAAAAATAAGTATGTTAAGGCTGTAGATGATGTTAGTTTTTATATTAAAAAGGGAGAAACTTTTGGACTTGTTGGCGAATCAGGCTGCGGAAAATCCACACTTGGAAGAACAATTACAAGGTTATATGACGTAACAGATGGAAAGGTGATTTTTGATGGCAGGGATATAGCAAGATTAGGTAAAAAAGAACTTAAGCCATATCACAAAAGAATGCAGGTTATATTTCAAGATCCATATTCTTCACTTAATCCATATATGAATGTTTCAGAAATAATAGATGAGCCTATGGCCATTCATTCAAATTTGTCTAGAGTTGAAAGAATGGAGAAAATTGAGGAACTTCTTAAAAGGGTTGGAATGAAAAAGTCGGATATGGAAAAGTTTCCTCATGAATTTAGCGGAGGACAGCGTCAGAGAATAGGAATAGCAAGAGCATTATCTATAGAGCCTGAGTTTGTTTTATGTGATGAGCCAATTTCTGCACTTGATGTATCTATTCAAGCGCAGGTTGTAAATATGCTTGAAGATTTTCAAAAAGATATGGGACTCACTTATCTTTTCGTAGCACATGATCTGTCTATGGTAAAGCATATATCTAGTAGGATTGGAGTAATGTATTTAGGAAAGATAATTGAGATATCAGAAAGCAGGAATCTTTATAAAAATCCACTTCATCCATATACTAAAGCACTTTTATCTTCTATACCTGTGCCAGATCCTAAAAAGGCAAGTGCAGCTTTAAATAAAATAATAGAAGGAGAACTTCCAAGCCCCATGGATATTCCAACGGGATGTAGATTTAGGACAAGATGTCCATATGCAACTCCAATATGCAGTGAAAAAGAACCAGAAATGAAAGAAGTAGATAAAGGACATACGGTGGCATGTCATTTGTTTTAAAAATTGTATTGACATAATATATAAGAATGATATAATTAAAATTAATAATTATTCCTATTTGAGTTATAGGAATACAAAATTGAATAAAATATTTAGATCTTATCAAGAGAGGTGGAGGGACTGGCCCTATGAAACCCAACAACCAGCGTTTTTCATTTGAATGTATGGTGTTAATTCCTGCAAAATTAAGTTTTGAGAGATAAGAGGATAATTGTGCTAATATAATTATAAAAATCCTCTTAATGTTTTAAGTGGGTTTTTTATTTTTATAAAGATAAAAACCTTGCAACTTGAAATTTATTTATACCAAAATGCTGTTTTATGGACATTATAGTACAAATAAATTTCAATAATTTAATACGCTTATCTATAGTTGACTAGAAAAACTAGAGACTATATTTACTTTTAAAATTGAGTAAATATAGTCTTTTATTTTTTACATAAATTAAAGGGAGGAAATTTGATGAGTAAAATTAATTTAAATGCTCAAGCTGTAGAAATAAGAGAAAACCGTCTTGGTTCAATTACTGGCTTTAATGGTACAGCAAGTCAACTTGTAAAACTTGGAAAATGTGGAAAGCTAAAAGATAGCACACGAAGCTTTAGCCAATGCATGGGATGTAGTTCTGGAAATGCGTTTTGCCAGCTTTCCATGATAAAGGATGCAGCAATTATTAATCATGCACCTGTAGGATGCTTGGGAGATTCTTTTGGGTTTAATTTTGTATATAGGGTTGGCCAAATGGAAAGGAAGCTTCCAAGGGCAATGGGAAGATATTTTAGTACAAATCTCACCGAAAAAGATACAATTTTTGGTGCAACTCAAAAGTTAGAAGAAACTATTCTTTATGTATATAAAAAAGTTAAACCCAATGCAATATTTGTTACAACTTCATGTGCATCTGGAATTATTGGTGACGACATAGAAAGTGTCACTGATGATTTGACAAAGAAACTTGGGATACCAATTGTTGCATGTTTTTGCGAGGGATTTAGATCAAAAATATGGACATCTGGTTTTGATTCAGCATATCACTCTATTGTTAGAAAAATAGTGAAACCCCCAAAGAAAAAGACCAATAAAATAAATATAATAAACTTTTGGGGAAGTCATATTTTTGATAATTTGCTTCATGAACTTGGATATGAAGCAAAATATATTGTTCCATTTTCAACGGTTGCTGAGCTTGAAAATATATCTGAATCCGCTGCAACAATACAAATATGTACTACACTTGGAACATATTTAGGAGCAGCATTAGAGCAAGTATATGGCGTCCCAGAAATAAAATCTCCACCAGCTTATGGAATTGCAGGTACAGATAGTTGGCTCAGAGAACTTGGAAGGGTGCTTAATAGAAAAGAGGAAATAGAAAAATATATAACAAAAGAACATGATAGGTTACTTCCTAAGATTAAAGAATATCGAAAAAAACTTACGAATAAGACAGCATATATTACAGCTGGTGCTGCTCATGGTCATGCACTCATAGCACTTTTAAGAGAGCTTGGATTAAATGTTAAAGGAGCTGCCATATTTCATCATGATACTGTATTCGATAATGGTGATCCTAAATCAGATGCACTTGCACATGATGTAAATACCTACGGAGATATTCCAAATTATAATGTTTGCAATAAGCAGGCGTATGAATTAGTTAATATTTTAAACAGAGTAAGACCAGATATAATGATTGCAAGGCATGGTGGAATGACACTTTGGGGAGCAAAGCTTGGTGTACCAACACTATTGATTGGCGATGAGCAATTTGGCTTTGGCTATCAAGGAGTAATAAATTATGCAGAAAGAATTTTAGAAACTATAGATAATAAAGAATTTGTAACTAATCTTGCAAAGCACAGCACAATGCCGTATACAAAATGGTGGCTTGAACAGGACCCATTTACTTTTCTTGGAGGTGGTACAAGTGTCGAACATTATTGAACAACCTAGATTTTCTTGTGCACTTGGGGCACAGCAGACAGTAGTTGCAATAAAAAGAGCAGTTCCAGTACTTCATTCTGGTCCTGGCTGCAGCGGAAAGGTAAGCAGTCTTATAGGACAGGGAGAAGGCTATGCTGGAGGAAATACAATTCCATGTACAAACGCTAGTGAATCAGAAATAGTATTTGGAGGAGAACAAAAATTAAGAAGTGTAATTGATGGAGCCTTTAAAGTAATTGATGCTGATCTTTATGTAGTGCTTACAGGCTGTACATCAGATATAGTAGGTGACGATATAGGAACTATAGTTTCAGATTATCAAAAAGCTGGAAGACCAATTGTAGGAGTTGAAACGGGTGGCTTTAAAAGTAATAACTATATAAGCCATGAGTTAGTTGCAAATGCAATTATAGATCAATATGTTGATAAGCTTAATGAAAGTATTAAAATTGAAAAGGGATTAGTTAATGTATTTGCAACAATACCATATCAAGATCCATATTGGAATGGAAATTTGGAAGAAATAAAAAGAATACTTGAAGGAATAGGACTTAAAGTTAACATTCTTTTTGGAAATGAATCAAATGGAATAGATGAGTGGAAAACTATACCTAATGCGCAGTTTAATATTGTGGTAAGCAATTGGGTTGGACTTAAAATAGCAAAGCATCTTGAAGAAAAGTATGGTACTCCATACTATCATTTCCCTTATCTTCCTATAGGAGGAGTAGAAACATCAAAGTTTTTAAGGGAAGTTGGAAATTTTGGTGAGCTTGATGAAAATAAGGTTGAAGCTTTCATTAAAAAGGAAGAAGAAAAATTTTATTCATTTATTGAGAGAACTGCAGATTTTATGCTGGAGTTTAGATATGGGCTTCCTAGAAAATTTTATACGATTTTAGATTCAAATTATTCAATAGGCTTTTCAAAATTTCTTTTAAATGAACTTGGAATAATACCAGGTAAGCAGTATGTAGTTGAAGATACACCAGAAGAATTTAAAAGTGCAATTATAAAAGAGTTTAATAAGATATCTGAATACAGATCAGCCGAAGTCAAGTTTTCAGTTGACGGAGGAGAAATACAGGATGATATAAGAAAAGGTGAGCATAAAAATAGAGCTTTGATACTCGGAAGTAGTTGGGAAAGGGACCTAGCAAAGGATATAGGTGCTGATCTTTTAATAATAAGTCCGCCTGTGGCTTATAGGTTGGTATTAAATTGCGGATATGCAGGTTATAATGGTGGATTAAGAGCTATTGAAGATATATATAATATTGTATTAAACACATATAGATAGCGAAGTAAAAATGCTTCGTCACATTAAAGAATTTCTATAAATCTAAGGTAAAAAAATTATAAAATCCTAAGATATTTCAATAACTCGCTGAAAAAATGCTCAAACAGATTGAAATATCTAAGTATTTTACAATTTTTTTACCGATATTTATTAGAACTTTTTTAAACTGTTCCTTCAGTATTTTTACTTCGCTCACACGGTGGTACAAGGAAAAAATTCCTCCGCACCTACGGAATTTTAGGTATGAATTTTTGTAACTAATTAAATTTTTATTTAATACTTAGTGATGCATTTGTTTTTTGTAAAATTAAAGGGGAAGGAAGGTTAAACAATGCCTGTTTTAAATTATGAATTTGATACTTTAAAAGTAAGAGGAGGATACAATCCTAAGGAGCATAATAATGCAGTTTCTGTTCCTATATATGCTACGACGTCTTTTGAATTTAGAGGTACGGAAAGGGCAAAAAAACTTATAGGTTTTACCGAATTTGGATATGTGTATTCTAGAGTTGGAAATCCAACAGTTGGTGTTTTGGAACAAAGAATAGCGAGTCTTCATGATGCAGCGGCAGCAATAGCAGTTGGTTCTGGAATGGCAGCAATAACATACGCTTTGTTAAATGTAGCAGAAAAGGGTGGGAGAATATTAGCTACTTCGGAACTTTATGGTGGAACTGTTGATGGTTTTAAAAAGGTGTTTCCGAATTACGGAATCAAGATAGATATAGTAAATAATTCCAAAGATCCAGAACAGTTTAGAAAGGCTATTAAAGCTGATACGAAAGCTATATATGTTGAGAGTATAAGTAATCCTAATGCAATTCTTGTTGATATTGAGGCCATAGCTAATATAGCACATGAAAATGGAATTCCTTTAATTGTGGACAATACTTTAGCTACACCATATCTTTTGAATCCAATTAAGTATGGTGCAGACATTGTAATTTATTCGGCTACAAAAGCACTAAGTGGACATGGAAATGTAATTGCTGGGCTCATAGTTGAGAGTGGTAAGTTTAATTTTAAAAGCGACAAATTTCCACAGTTTTTAGAAACTTACCATATACTTAGGGATTCAAGTGGAAATCCTAGAAGTTTTGTAGATGTTTTTCCTGAGTTCCCTTTTACAGCTAGAGTTCGATCAAATTATTTGGCATATTATGGGGCAACATTAGGCGCTTTTGATGCATATCTTGTTTTGTTAGGAATTGAAACTCTTTCAGAAAGAGTAAAAAAACAGGTTTCTAATGCAGAAAAGATAGTTAAGTATCTTGAAACAAAGAAAGAAGTAGCATGGGTTAAGTATCCGACAGCTAAAGAAAGTCCATATAAAAAGCTTAAGGATAAATATTTACCTAAAGGAGCAGGATCTACCTTTTCCTTCGGTATAGATGGTACACTTGAGCAAATTGATAAATTTATTGATTCTCTTAAAATATTTAGCTATCAAGCCAATATTGGAGATGCAAGATCATTAATAGTAAATCCACCTAAAACAACTCACAGTGAGCTTACACCAGAGGAGCAAAAGCTAGCTGGTATACCGCCTGAAACAATTAGACTTTCATTAGGCTTAGAAGATGAAAATGACTTAATTGAAGACTTAGAACAAGCGTTTAGAAAAGTATTTTTATAGATGCGGCTGAAAACTTAAAATGAAAGGGGGATATGAGTATGGGCTATAAAATAGCTGTAGGAAGCAGTGATGGTGTATATATTGACGAACATTTTGCTACTGCTTTGCAATTTTTAATATATGAAGTAGATGGAGATAATTATGAATTTATAGAAAAAAGAGTCAATGAAGAACTATGTGAATGCAGCAGGTACCATGAAAATAAATTTGCTCCACTTATTGAAAAAATTAAAGATTGTAGAGTACTTTTGGTTGGAAAGATAGGTTACGGTGCAGCAGCAGTACTTCAAGAAAATGGCATTGATTCTTACGGTATTTGTGAATCAGTTGACGTGGCTTTGGATAAGATTGTTAAGTATTATGGTAAGCTAAATAATTGAAAATATGTTAAATTAAAATAATTCAAAAAATGTATTGACATAGAAGATAGAAATGATATAATTAAGACTATAAATTATATCATCATTCCTATCTGAATGGTAGGAATACAAATTAAATAAATTGTCTGGAATCTTATCAAGAGAGGCGGAGGGACTGGCCCGATGAAACCCAACAACCAGCATTTTTCATTTGAATGCATGGTGTTAATTCCTGCAAAAGTAAGTTTTGAGAGATAAGAGGATGTTTAAACTTAAGCTAATATAGTAAGTTAGTCCTCTTCGTATTGAAGGGGGCTTTTGTTTTATGAAAATACGTAATAGATAAATAACTTGAAAATTGCAGATTCTAAATTTATGCCAGCAAACTAGGGTTTGACTTAGAGTACAGTGAAGGATGATTTTTCTCCGCTATGCTTTGAAAAAATCTAAAATTTAATGCTTGTGCATGGCATAAAATACAGTATTCAGCACAGCTGAGCCTATTAAGTTCTAAGATTTACCTTAGAGAAACGAAAGGTAAATTTACATTCACTGCACTCTGTGCTCTGTCAGTTGTACTTTGAGTCAACTTCAAGTTTGTAGGGATAAAGTTGGTATTATAAAGTTCAATCTTTCAGCTTCATTATTTATAAATAAATTGGGGGTAGAATATTATGAATGATAAGAATATTCGTATAATTAAGAATAATGAGATAAAAAATTATACGGATAAGATTTCAGAATTGTTAAAGGACATAAAGTATGGCTCTATAACTTTAGTTATTCAAGATGGGGTAGTAATACAAATAGAAACCAGTGAAAAAATAAGACTTAAATAAAAATTTAAATTTTTTAATAAATAAGGGGGACATATCATGAAAAAAGTATTTATAAAATCAACTTTAGCAGTTTTATTTGCAGCAATAGTTTTTACAGGATGTGGTAAGAGTACTACTACAGAAAATAAGGGTGAAAACAAAACTTTGAAGATAGGAGCTGTGACAACGCCACATGCAGAAATATTAAATTTTGTAAAACCTAAATTAAAAAAAGAAGGTATAGATTTAAAAATTGAAGTTTTTGATGATTCATCACAATTAAATCCAGCACTTAATGATAAGCAAATTGATGCCAATTATTTTCAGCACAAACCATATTTGGATTCAGTAGCTAGTGAAAAAGGATACAATTTTGCAGTAGCAGGAAACATTCATGTAGAACCAATAGGATTTTATTCTAAAAAGATTAAAAAAACAAGTGAACTTAAAGATGGAGCCACAATTGCTATACCTAATGATGCCTCTAATGAATATAGAGTATTAATCCTTTTACAGAAGCAAGGATTAATTAAAGTTAAAAAGACTATTTCAAGTAAAAGTGCGACTATAAATGATATAGCTGAAAATCCTAAACATTTAAAATTTAAAGAAATTGATGCTTATCAAATTCCTAGAATATTAGGAGACGTAGATGGAGGAGTTATAAATACAAATATTGTTCTTCAATCAAAAATAGATCCTAATAGTGCAATATTCAGGGAAGACAAGGATTCACCTTATGCTAACATAATTGTAGTTAGAAAAGGTGATGAAAATAAAGAGGTTATAAAGAAACTTGTAAAAGCTCTTCAATCTGAAGATGTTAGAAAATTTATCAATGAAAAATACAAAGGCTCTGTAGTTCCGGCATTTTAATATAAAGCCTATAGAGTAAACAAAGTCTAATATTTAATGAAAAGTAAGGTGAAATTTATATGATAAGTATAAAGAATTTAGGTAAAAGTTTTAACACTCCTTATGGTAAGGTTGAAGTTTTAAAAGGCATTAATCTAGAAATAAAAAAAGGAGATATATTTGGAATAATAGGGTTTAGTGGTGCTGGAAAATCAACTATGGTAAGATGCTTGAATTTACTTGAGAAACCAGATGAGGGTACTATTACAATCGGGGATAAGGATATGACAAAGCTTAATAAAAAAGAGCTTAGAAAAGCAAGAGAAAAAATTGGAATGATATTTCAACAGTTTAATTTGTTTGATTCTAAAACAGTTTTTGATAACGTGGCATTTCCGCTTAAAGTAGCTGGATATCCTAAAAACAAGATAAATGAAAGAGTACACGAAATACTTGAACTTGTTGAATTAAAAGACAAAGAAAAGGCTCATCCAGCTCAATTAAGTGGTGGACAAAAACAAAGGGTTGGTATAGCAAGAGCACTAGCAAATAATCCAGATGTTTTACTTAGTGATGAGGCTACTTCTGCATTAGATCCGCAGACAACTTATTCTATTCTTGAATTACTTAAAAATATAAATAAAAAACTTAACCTTACTATAGTTTTGATTACTCATGAGCTTGATGTTGTAAAGTATTGCTGCAATAATGTTGCGGTTATTGAAAGAGGAGTAATCATGGAAGAAGGTTCAACAGATGAGGTGTTCTTAAATCCTCAAAGTGATACAGCAAAGGTGTTTATTGATATAACAAATAATCTCCAAATTAGTAAGGAAAAAGAGGTGACTGCTGTATGAACGACGTTATGTTCGATGTTATAAAACAGGCTTTAGGGGAAACAATTTATATGTCACTGGTAACTAGCGTGTTTACCTTTATAATAGGTACTATTTTGGGTGTCATATTAGTAGTTACAGAAAAGGGGAATATACTACAGGCAGCTAGGTTTAATAAACTTTTTGGCACAGTAATAAATATAATAAGATCTTTTCCAACGATGATTTTAATAGTAGTGCTGCTTCCATTATCACGTTTTCTTGTTGGAACAACCATAGGTGCAAATGCAGCAATAGTTCCTCTTGTTATAGGGCTTGCACCGTTTTTAGCAAGAATGGTTGAAAATAATATAAAGGAAGTTGATCATGGTAAAATTGAAGCGGCTATATCAATGGGAACTAAATCTATTACTATAATAACAAGAGTTCTTATACCAGAAGCACTTCCATCGTTGATTAGAAGTTATACCCTGTGCATAATAACTGTTATTGGAAGCACGACGCTTGCAGGAGCTATAGGTGCTGGAGGTTTAGGCAGTGTTGCATTGAGATATGGTTATGAAAGGTTTGAAACTAGTTACATGATTACAACTGTGGTTATACTAGTGGTTTTAGTTCAAGTCATACAAATAATTGGTGATATCATTGCAAAATTAATAATTAAAAAGAGATTCAAATTTAGTTAATAGTACGTATGCTGACTGGAAAACCAGAGGCTTTAGATAGACTAGTGTTTATCTAAAGCTTTTTTTGCATGTGTAAGATTTAAATAAAGAAAGGACGGAAGTTTATGCCAGGAATAAATGATATAAAAAACCATGATAAGTTTTCAAAATTATCTAATATACATCCTTGTATGGGGGGAAAAGCTCATATGAAATTTGGAAGACTTCATTTACCAGTAAGTCCAACTTGTAATATTCAGTGTAAATTTTGCAAAAGGGATTATAACAATAATGATGAAAATAGACCAGGAGTTGCAAATGGGATATTAGCTCCAAAGGATGCTGTTAAAACAGTAAAAAGGGCTCTTGAACTTTGTCCAGACATAACTGTAGTTGGTATAGCTGGACCTGGGGATACTCTTGCTACAGGTTATGCAATTGAAGCATTTAAGCTAGTAAATGAAGCTTATCCAGAACTTATAAAATGCCTGAGTACTAATGGACTTTTACTTGAAAGATATGCAGCTGAACTTTACGCGGTTGGAGTAAGTACTATAACGGTAACAGTAAATGCTGTAGATCCTAAAATTCAAAGTAAGATAATATCTTATATTGAACTCGAGGGCAAAAAGTATTATGGCGAAGAGGCCGCAAGTATTTTAATAGCTGCACAACTTAGAGGAATTAAGAAGATAAGTGATTTTGGTATAGTTGTAAAAGTTAATACGGTACTTGTCCCGGGAATTAATGAGAAGCATATTGAAGAAACCGCTAAAATGGTTAAGGAAGCTGGAGCAACCTTATATAATATAATTCCCCTAATACCCCAATATGAGCTTAAAGATGTTCCAGCACCTACTTGTTTTGAATTGGATGCAGCAAGAGCGAAAGCAGAGAAATATCTTGAAGTATTTAGGCATTGTAAGCACTGTCGTGCAGATGCTTGTGGAATACCAGGTCAAAAAGATCTTTCTAGTGAATTATATGGAACTAGGAATAACCTTGAAACTTTTTCACATGGTTAAAAATAAAAGATGTTAAAAGAAATATCAAGCGGTTATTTATGGAAAAGGTAGAATTGAAAACTCAACAACAACTTTTAATATAAGTGTAGCTTTATTATAACAAGATCATCTAAGGGTTATAACTCTGCTATTATATCTCCTAGGTGATCTAAATCGTAATTTCCAATTCCCTCGAGTTCTAATTTAAAGGAATTTGAGCGAAGTATATCTATGATTGCTTTAAATTCTGGTTTATCCATATCTTGTTTTTTAAGTACCAAATCATAACTTTCCTTTTGAAGTGGTATGAAATCAATATTTTTTATTTGAAGTCCGGTTTTTTCATTTCCTATAGCAAAATCTGCACCATGTCTAGATATAATACTTGCAACTGCAAGATGAGAAAGACATTCTCTATCATACCCATTTATTGAATTCCCATCGATATTAAGAAGTCTCAAATGTTCATCTAAAAGAATTCTAGTTCCGCAGCCCTTTTCACGATTAACCATAATAATATCTTTTCTTTTTAAATCTTCCCAACTTTTAATTTCTTTTGGATTTCCAGCTGCAACATAAAAACCTTGCATTCTATAGGCTAAATGGATTATTACAGTAGGGATCCCAGGAAGAAGTCTTCTAACAAATGGAATATTATATTCTCCAGTATCTCCATCCCAAAGATGTGCTGTTGCAACTTGCACTTTATCTAGGTAAAGGGAAAGTAATCCGTTATAGCTTCCAACATAGGAACGAAGAGCGCGAACGCCTTGAGGATGAACTTGAAGATAACGTGATAATACATCGAGAAGAATGTCTTGTCCACAAATTATAAAATTATTTTTGTGATATTCTTCATCAAGTGGTAAAAGGTTGTTTGAAAATGACGAATAAATATCTTCGTTTAGCTGATTAGGCTGTTTTTTATCTTGATATCTAGCTTTATAGTCTTCTATATCTTGTAAATCTATTCTGATTTTTTTCCCGACTCTATAGCAATTTAGTTCACCTCTTTTAATTAATTCATAAACAGTATTTTTGGATATACGAAGAATTTTTGACACGTCCAAAGGAGTTAAAGTTCTATCCTCCATAATATTCAACCCTCCTTAAACATATTTTAGAAAATATAAAAATATAATACAATTTTATTATAAAGTTGATAGAAATACAACTATATAAGTAATATAATGATAATTTTGCTGCTGTAGAATTATTATATTTTAGTTTACATAATGATATTTTTTTTGTTCTTATAAAATTTATACAAATTTGTGTATAAGACATTAAAACATAACTTGGATTTAAGTAAAGCAATAAAAACATGTTAAATGAGCTTAAATATGATATAACAACACAACAAGTGACGCATGATTAAATTTTTGTAATTACATAACTTAACATAAATTGTATAAAATATGCATTACATGATTCACTATAAAATATTGAGATTTATAACAAATTATTAAATATAAAGTTTAAACGTTAATAATTTTTAAATATAAAACATTAAAATTTGATAAAATATCAAAGAAATATTGACTTTAAATGCAATCTTGATATATTATATAAATAATTAAATTTACATTAATTGAATTTAATTACATTTATTTTAAAGGGAGGAAATTAAATGAGACAGGTAGCTATTTATGGAAAAGGTGGTATTGGTAAATCCACTACTACACAAAATCTTACTGCTGGACTTGCAGAAATGGGTAAAAAAGTAATGGTAGTGGGTTGTGATCCAAAAGCTGATTCAACAAGATTACTTTTAGGAGGATTAGCACAGAAAACAGTTCTTGATACTTTAAGAGAGGAAGGAGAGGATGTAGATTTAAGCACAATAATGAAAACTGGATTTGGAAATATTAAATGTGTTGAGTCAGGTGGACCAGAACCAGGAGTTGGATGTGCAGGCAGAGGTATTATTACATCTATAAATATGCTTGAACAACTAGGTGCTTATGAGGATGATTTGGATTATGTTTTTTATGATGTTTTAGGTGATGTTGTATGCGGTGGTTTTGCAATGCCAATACGTGAGGGAAAAGCAAAGGAAATATATATAGTTGCAAGTGGTGAAATGATGGCAATGTATGCAGCTAATAATATATCAAAAGGTATAAGTAAATTTGCTAATTCAGGTGGAGTAAGACTTGGTGGTATTATATGTAACAGTAGAAAGGTTGAAAATGAAAAAGAACTTCTGGAGGCTTTTGCAAAGGAACTTGGAACACAGCTTATTTATTTTGTACCACGTAGTCATGAAGTACAAAAAGCAGAAATAAACAAACAAACAGTAATACAATTTAATCCTCAAGATGAACAAGCAGATGAATATAGATCACTAGCTAAAGCGATAGATGGAAATGATATGTTTGTAATACCAAAGCCAATGAAGCAGGAAAAATTAGAAGCTATACTTATGGAGCATGGATTATTGGAGTAATTATGAAAAAATATAAAAATAAAGTAAGCGCATCTCTTGGTTTTTAGCAGAATGAATAAGAGATACGCCGCAAAAGGATTAGAGTGTGCTTACTCTAATCAATATAGTTTAACATAAAAGAGGATGGTGTTCAACAATGTTAATGGTAAAAGCTATTATTAGACCAGAAAGAGTGGCTTCTGTACTTTCAGAACTGTGTGATGCTGGATTTCCGGCTGTGACTAAATACGAAGTTGCAGGAAGAGGTAAACAAAGGGGAATAAAGGTTGGAGAAATTTATTATGATGAAATACCTAAAGAGATGCTCATGATGGTTATAAATGATGAAGATAAAGATGATGTTATAAAGACAATAGCTAAAAATGCTAAAACTGGTGAAAAGGGAGCATTTGGTGATGGAAAAATATTTGTAAGTCCTGTTATTGAAGCATATACAGTCAGCTCTGGCACAAAATCGCTGTAGTCAGGAGGAATAGTATGAAAGAGGTTACTGCAATTATTAGAATGAATATGATTAATGCTACAAAAGCTGCTCTTTTAAAGAGTAAATTTCCATCATTTACTTGTAGAAAAGTAGTAGGAAGAGGGAAAAAGAAGGTTAGGTTTTTAATGATAGATGATGAGTCTATTGAAAGTAAGGCAGTTGAAGATAAAAAGTTTGTAGAGGATATATCTGAAATGCACAGGCTTGTGCCTAAAAGAATGCTTACTATACTGGTTAAGGATGAGGAGGTTCAGGAACTTGTTGAACTTATAATTGATGTAAATAGAACATCAAATCCAGGAGATGGAAAGATATTTGTGTCAGATGTAACTGATGTATATAGAATTAGGACAGGAGAAGTGGGAGAAGAGGCTCTATAAATAGTAAAAGAGGTGAAATTAACATTATGGAAAATGGTATGAAAAAAGTTGTGGATATTGCCCTTGAAAAATATCCAGCTAAAGCTTATAAAAGTAGAAAAACTCATATTGTAATAAAAACAAAGGAAAATCCAAGTCCAGAGATTAATGCAAATGTAAGGACAGTTCCAGGAGTAATTACTTCAAGGGGCTGCTGCTATGCAGGTTGTAAAGGAGTTGTTATGGGACCAATAAAAGATATGGTACACATAACTCATGGACCTATTGGATGTGCGTTTTACACTTGGGGAGGAAGAAGATCTAAAGCTAAAGCTGAAGATGGTGGACAAAATTTCTTTGAATATGTTTTTTCAACTGATATGCAAGAAAGCGATATAGTTTTTGGAGGAGTCACTAAGCTGAGAAATGCAATAAAAGAAGCTGTTGAAATTTTTCATCCTAAGGCTATAGGAATTTATGCTACATGTCCTGTTGGCCTTATAGGCGATGATATAAATGCAGTAGCTCAGGAAGCTAAAAAATTATATGGAATTAATGTTCTTGCCTTTAGTTGTGAAGGATACAGAGGAGTAACTCAATCTGCAGGACATCATATTGCAAATAATACAGTTATGAAAGAAATAATTGGAACAGGGACCTGGAAGCATGAGAAATATTCAATAAATATATTAGGAGAGTATAACATAGGCGGAGATGCCTGGGAAATAGAGAGAGTCCTAAAAAAGATAGGATATACCATTGTAACAACATTAACAGGAGATGCAGGATATGAGCAAATTCAAAATGCTCATACGGCAGATGTGAATTTAGTTCAATGCCATAGATCTATAAATTATATTGCAGAAATGATGGAAACTAAGTATGGCATACCGTGGATTAAATGCAATTTTATAGGAATTCAAGGAACTATAGATACTTTAAGAGATTTAGCAAAGTTTTTTGATGATAAGGAAATTTATGATAGGACTGAAGAGGTTATAGCTGAAGAACTTTCAGAAATTGAAGGTGAAATGGAATACTATAAGCAAAAACTTCAAGGTAAGGTGGCTTGTTTGTTTGTAGGTGGATCTAGAGCACATACATATCAGGTGCTTTTAAAGGATCTTGGAATTAAAACTATATTAGCCGGTTATGAATTTGCTCATCGTGATGACTATGAAGGAAGAGAAGTTATTCCAACAATAAAGGTAGATGCTGATAGCAAGAACATTCCAGAGTTAATAATTCATCCCGATGAAGAAAAATTTAGAGTAATAATACCAAAGGAGAAAGCAGATGAACTTAGAAGCAAAGGTGTTCCAATTGAGTATTATGGTGGCATGATGAAAGAAATGGACGCAAATACCATTGTAGTTGATGATATGAATCACCACGAGATGGATACTTTTATAAAAAAGCTAAATCCAGATATGTTTTTAACAGGAGTGAAAGAAAAATATGTTATTGAAAAAATGGGAGTTTTATCAAGGCAGCTTCATTCCTATGATTATACTGGACCATATGCAGGCTTTAAAGGAGCAGTAATATTTGCAAGAGAACTTGCAGCAGGGGTTTATACACCAGCCTGGAGATATATTACTCCTCCGTGGAAAAAGGAAGCTTTAATAGAAGGAAAAGTAGTTGGAGGTGAAGAGTAATGCTAGATGTTACACCAAAAGAATTAGTGGATAGGAAATATCTAAGAATAAATCCAGCGAAAACCTGTCAGCCAGTAGGGGCAATGTACGCAGCATTAGGAATCCATAATTGCCTTCCGCACAGCCATGGTTCACAGGGATGTTGTTCTTATCATAGAACAGTACTTTCGAGGCATTTTAAAGAACCAGCAATGGCAGCCTCAAGCTCTTTTACAGAAGGTGCCAGTGTTTTTGGTGGAGGTGCCAATGTAAAAACTGCAGTTAAAAATATATTTGCACTTTATAATCCTGATATTATAGCAATTCATACAACCTGTCTTTCAGAGACTATAGGGGATGATTTGCCAACTTATATAAGAGAGATGGATATACCAGAAGGTAAGATAGTTATCCATGCAAATACACCAAGTTATATAGGCTCTCATGTTACTGGTTTTTCAAACATGGTAAAAGGAATGGTGCATTATCTTTCTAAAAGCACTGGAAACAAGAATGGTAAGGTTAATATAATACCTGGTTTTGTAAGTCCAGCAGATATGAAGGAAATGAAGAGGATATTTAATGTTATGTGTATTCCTTATATTATGTTTCCAGATACAAGCGGTGTATTTGATACACCTAATACTGGAAAGTTTAATATGTTTCCAAAGGGAGGGGCCACAATCGAAGATATAACGGATGCAGGAAATTCAGATACTACCTTTGCCTTTGGAAGTTATGCATCAGAGCTTGGTGCTAAGACTTTAGAGAAAAAGTGTAAGGTGCCTTTTAAAACTCTTAAAACTCCTATTGGAATAGATGCAATGGATGAACTTTTAATGGTTTTAGCTAAATATACAGGACAAGAGGTACCAGAAGAGCTTGAAATTGAAAGAGGACAATTAGTTGATTTAATGCTGGATAGCTATCAGTATTTTCATGGTAAAAAGGTGGCAATAGTTGGTGATCCAGATATAGTTATTTCGCTCACTCAATTTACAATAGCCTTGGGAATGATACCTAAGTATGTAATAACTGGAACTCCAGGACAAGAGTTTGAAAATGTAGTTAAAAGAATGATTAAAGAATCAGAAGTTGAGGAGGAGTGCACGGTTAAGGCTGAAAGTGATTTTTTTGAAATACATCAATGGATAAAAAATGAAGGTGTAGATTTGCTTATGTCTAATACCTATGGAAAATTCATAGCTAGAGCGGAGGATATCCCTTTTGTCCGTTTTGGATTTCCTATAATGGATAGATATGGACATCAGTATACGCCTATGGTTGGATATACTGGTGCTATAAAATTAGTAGAAGCAATGTGTAATGCTATGCTGGATAAAATTGAAAGAGAATGTAGTGAAGAGGATTTTGAAGTAGTTAGATAAAGTTTTTAAAGGTAGAGAGGATTTTTAATTGAAAAGATATTGAAAGTACTCTCTGCCACTATTATATAGGAGGAGGTTATATTTATGGAGGTAGAATCACAGGTTTTAGATGAAAGGAAAGAATTTGTTTGCTACAATTCTAAAAATGAGTCTTCAAGGCTTAGATGTGATGAAAATAGTGTATCGGGTGCAGTAAGTCAAAGAGCTTGTGTTTATTGCGGTGCAAGGGTTGTACTGAATCCTATAACAGATGCTTTTCATTTAATTCATGGACCTATTGGCTGTGCAAGCTATACTTGGGATTTACGAGGAAGTTTAACAAGTGGTTCTGAGATATTTAGAAATAGCTATTCTACAGATTTAAGCGAAACAGATGTAATATTTGGTGGAGAAAAAAAGCTCACGGCAGCAATAGATGAAATTGTGGAGAAATTTAATCCAAAAGTAATTTTTGTTTATGCAACCTGCATTGTTGGAATTATTGGAGATGATATAGATGCAGTATGTAAAAAAGCTGAAGAAAAATACTCTTTAAGAGTTATACCAGTAAAATCACCTGGCTTTTCTGGAAATAAAGCAAGTGGATATAGGGCCGCTTGCAATGCAATTTTAAAGCTTATAGGCAATAAAAAAAGTAAAAATAAGATTAATGGTATTAATTATCTTGGAGATTTCAATTTAGCAGGAGAAATTTGGGTGGTCCAAAGCTATTTAAAGAGAATAGGTATTGAAGTTGTAGCTAAAATTACTGGTGATGGCAAATATGATGAGCTTATAAAAGCACCTGAGGCCAAATTAAATATAGTTCAATGTGCTGGTTCTATGGAATACCTGGGAAAAAAGATGGAGGAAATTTACGACATACCATACATTAGAGTTAGTTTTCTTGGAATAGCCGATACTGAAAATTCCCTTCTTCAAATTGCAAGTATTTTGGGAGATGAAGATACAATAAAAAAAGCAGAAAAATTTATTGAAGCTGAAAAGGCAAAAATACAAAAGACAATTGAATATCATAGAAAAAGGCTTATTGGAAAAAAAGCGGCTATATATGTTGGAGGTGGCTATAAAGCAATATCTTTAATAAAACAATTTAATGAACTTGGCATTGAAACTGTAATGGTTGGAACTCAAACAGGAAAACCGAGGGATTATGAAATTATTAAGAACATAACTAAGGAAGGAACTGTAATATTGGATGATGCTAATCCTTATGAACTTGAAAAATTTATGCTTGAAAAAGGCGCAGATATACTTGTAGGTGGTGTTAAGGAAAGGCCTCTTGCATATAAGCTTGGAGTTGCATTTTGTGACCATAATCATGAAAGAAAGCATATTTTGTCTGGATTTGAGGGAGCAGTTAATTTTGCAGAAGAAATAGATTTGACAGTAAATAGCCCTGTCTGGAAATATGTATAAATGTAAGGGAGATGATTGAAATGGCAAATAAAAATATGGTTAATATAGATGTAAATCCATGCAAAATGTGTATGCCAATGGGTGGAGTTATGGCGTTCAAAGGAATTGAAAATAATATGATAATATTACATGGCTCACAAGGATGTAGTACATATATTAGAAGGCATATGGCAACACATTACAATGAACCTGTGGATATAGCATCTTCGGCCCTTACTGAAAATGGAACCGTATATGGTGGAGCTGAAAATTTAAAAAAGGGTTTAAAAAATATGATAAAGATGTATACTCCTTCAACTATAGGTGTTATGACAACTTGTCTTGCAGAAACTATAGGGGAAGATGTAAACAGAATAATATCTGAATTTTGTGAAGAAGAAAAAGAGATTGCAAAGGATATAAAAATTATATCAGTTCCTACTCCGGGTTATGGTGGTACACAATTTGAGGGATATTATTTGGCTTTAAGAAAAATAGTTGAAAAACTTTGTACTAAAAAATGTGTAAACTTTGGAGGTATAAATGTTATTTGTGCTAATTTAAATCCAGGAGATGTGAGAAATATAAAGGAAATATTGAATGGATTTGGAATGCAGTACACTATTTTACCTGATGTTTCGAATACACTAGATTCTCCTCATAACGATAAATATTTGAGAATACCCAAAGGGGGTACAAAGGTAGAGGATATAAAAAGAATGTCTGGTGCAATAGCAACTATTGAAATGGGGATGACAATAGATGAAGAAAAATCTCCTGGAGCTTATTTAAGAGACAGCTTTGGAGTTCCATTGTATAAATGCGGTATTCCTATAGGCATTAGAAATACGGAGGAATTTATTAAGTTAATATCTGAAGTAAGTGGTATATCAATTCCAAAAGAATTTATGATTCAGAGGGGAAGATATTTAGATGGTATGATAGATAATCATAAATATACTGGAAAAGCGAGAGTAATAATATATGGTGAGCCGGAACTTGCATTAGCAGCTGCTAGAACTTGCCTGGAAAATGGTGTACTTATAAAGCTTGTTGCATTGGGAGCAAAAAATAGCATAGTGAAATCTGAACTTATGAGTGAAATGAAAAGTCAAAAAGAAGCTGGAATAATTTTAGACGATACGGATTTTGACACTATAGAAGAATATGCAAAAAAGTTTAATGTGAATTTACTTATTGGAAATTCCGATGGCAGGAGAATGGCAAAAAGGCTTGGAATCAAAATAATAAGAATAGGATTTCCAGTTCATGATAGGGTAGGAGCTCAAAGAAAAATTATAACAGGATATAATGGTTCAGCTTCGTTTATAGATGATATAGCAAATTCAATGTTAGAAATAACAGAAAATACTTTTAGAAAGAAAGCTTTTGATAATTATTATGTTCCTACATTAAATTTAGAGAAGAATAAAAACTTACAAGACAAAACTTGTACTCATCCATGTTTTAGTGATGATGCACATAAGTTTGCAAGAATGCATATACCAGTTGCACCTAAATGCAATATAAGTTGTAACTACTGCAGCAGAAAATATGACTGTGTAAATGAGAGCAGACCAGGTGTTACTAGTGAGGTGTTATCGCCAGTTGAGGCTCTAGAAAAGTTTAAGTTAGTAAAATCAAAAATGAAAAATCTAACAGTATTAGGTATAGCAGGTCCAGGAGATGCACTTGCAAATTTTGAAGAAACCAAAAAAACCTTAAAGTTAATCAAGAAAGAAAGCCCGGAAATGACGTTCTGTTTATCAACTAATGGGCTTATGCTTCCCTTTTATGCTGATGAATTAATAAGTTTAGGAGTCTCGCATGTCACAGTTACTATAAATGCAGTTGATAAAAAAATTGGAGCTAAGGTATATAGAGAAGTAAATTATTTGGGAAATAAATATGTAGGCGAAGAAGGTGCAGAAATACTCCTTAATAATCAAATAACAGGACTTAAATATTTGTGCTCTAAGGGCATAGTTTGTAAAGTTAATATTGTAATGCTTAAAGGAATAAATGATCAACATATTAATGAGGTAGTAAGAAAGGTTAAAGCCTGCGGGGCATACATGACTAACATAATGCAGATGATTCCTGTAAAGGGGAGCGTGTTTGAGAAGCTTCCCTTGGTTACGAAAATGGAGATAGATCAAAAAAGAAAAGAATGTGAGGCTTATATAAAACAAATGTATCATTGTAGACAATGTAGGGCAGATGCTATTGGAACTCTAGCTCAAGATTGTTCAATAGATTTTAGAGGCATTACTTGCAGGGGAGAATGTCAAAGTGCCTACATGAAAGTTAAAGAAAAAGAAATTGAAACAAGCAGTAAAGTTTATAAATTTGCCATATCTTCAAGATCAGGAATTAATGTAGATCAACATTTTGGTCATGCTGCTGAATTTTATATTTACACATATAACAATGGTAAGATTAGATTTCTAGAGAAAAGGAATGTTGAGAAGTACTGCACAGGTATATTAAATTGCTATGATCATGAAGATAAAATTTCAAAGACAATTAAAGCAGTTAATGATTGCGATGCTGTTTTAGCGCTTAGGGTGGGATTAGAACCAAGAAAAAAGTTAGAAAAAGCAGGAATAAGGATTATAGAAATGTATGAACCCATAAATAATGGTGTGAAATTAGCGGTGGAAAAAATTCAATTAGAAAGTAGGGAAGGTGTAATAAATGATTAAAAATTTATTTATAAAAAAAAGAGGAATATGCTTTATTTCTAGCTTGCTTATTATAGTTTTCTTTACAAGTGCATGTTCTAGTGTAAGTTCTAAAGAACTTAATAAAACTAAAAAAAGTTCCAAAGAAAAGATAACTGTTCTTGCAGCGGCAAGTCTTACAGAAGCCTTCACAGAATTAGGAAATGATCTTGAGAAGGAAAAAAATATCAAATCATCTTTTAATTTTGCAGGTAGTCAACAGTTAGTAACTTTAATTGAACAGGGAGCACCTGCTGATGTATTTGCATCTGCAGATACTAAAAATATGGATAAGGTAGTAAGTGATAATAAGGTGGAAGGTAGTACCATATTTACAAAAAATCAATTAGTAATTGGTAAATACAAAAACAGTAAAATACAAGTTAGCTCATTAAAAGACTTAGCAAAGGATGGAGTGAAAATTGTAGTTGGAGATAAATCGGTACCCTGTGGTGCGTACTTTTATAAAGCAATCAGTAAGGCTGTTAGTGACAAGGTTATAGATGAAAATACCTACAATAAAATATTAAAAAATATTAAAAGCAGCGAATTAAATGTTAAAGACATTGTAAGTAAGGTTTCCATGGGAGAGGCTGATGTAGGAATAGTATATAAAACTGATATAAATACAAAAAATCAGGATAAAATTCAGGTTATAGCAGATGATGAATTTTCTAAGCTAAAGGTAGAATATCCTATAGCAGTCATAAGTTCATCTAAACATAAAAAAGCAGCTAAGAGCTTTATTAATTATCTTACTTCTAGTAAAGGAAAAAAACTGTTGGAGAAGTATGGATTCACGATAAAATAAGTTTTATTGGTAGGTGGTTTGGTATGGTTGAAGATGGTATAAAGTTAAGAAGAAAGTATACAAATGTGTTTGCAAAAGAAACTAGAAATAATTTTGTTATGGAGAGAATATTATTTCCTACCATGTGCTGCATGGCCGTGATTTATATTTTTTTACTTGTGTTTCCAATTTTATCGTTGATGAAATATGCTGGGGTATACAATATATTAAAAAATGTATGTAACACGGAAAACGTTAATTGTATACTCTTAAGTTTGGTGACCTCTCTAGTTTCTCTTGTAATAACCTTTCTTTTTGGTACTGCCACAGCTTTTTATATTGCGAATATATCTAATAATAAGATGGCAAAGTTACTTGATATTATAGTTGAAATTCCAATTGTACTGCCGCCAGCAGTTGCAGGAATTGCGCTGCTATTAACTTTTGGAAGCAATGGTTTTATAGGAAGGTTTTTATCACAATATAATATAGATATAGTGTTTACTCCTATAGCAGTAGTAATTGCACAGGTTTTTGTATCATCTGCGTTTTATGTTAGAGTTTTAAGGGATTCCATAAAAAGAGTGCCTGATGAGATTTTTGAAGCAACTTATGTTTTTGGTGCAGGTAAAGTTGAGACAAACATAAGAGTTATAATCCCAATGCTTAAAAATTCTATAATATCTGGACTTATATTAGCCTGGGTTAGATCAATGGGAGAATTTGGAGCAACTCTTATGTTTGCAGGTAACATATTAAATAAAACAAGGACTATTCCACTTGAGATATATACGCTTATGCAAAGTGATATAAAGACAGCTACTGCCTTTGCAGCAATATTGTATATATTGTCATTTTCTATGCTTGTTATAGTAAGAATGAATGAAAAGGAGGATAAATAGTGGCTATTATAGTTAATGGTAAGAAAAAAATGATAATAGATAGATCTATACCCGAAATAGTAAGAAAATTAAGTAAATTCCAAAGGGAAGATATTTTTAAGTTTATGCAATTGCTTACTGCATTTGGCATTGATATTATTGAAATTGATATGAAATCAGTTAATCAAGTAAATATACTACCTAAAAATATTAGCTATGCATATAGAGTAGAAGATGAGAAGGATGTTACTTTTATTAAAGATTATAATTTTAGGTATCTTATCATAAAGAATGATTTAGCTAAAAACATGAAAAATGATTTAATAACAAATATAAATAATTCAAAGATTATACTAGAGATAAATATTGAAAAAATTAATGATGATTTTTGGAGCGAAAATTATGAGGTCTTAAATAATTTTAATATAGCATGTATTAGAATTAATAATGTTGAAAAATATAACTTTAATAGTTGGAGCAAGTTTATAAAAAAGATAAAAAATGAATTTTCTGTGCTGATAGATTTTTGTCCTAAAAACCGATATTTTGCTGCAACAGGAATAGCCATAGAGTGTTGCTTAGATGGGGCCGATTTTATTACAACTGCATTTTACGGAGAAAAATATGGATTTGCAGCTTCAGAAGAAGTTATGCTTGCACTTAAGGTAATAAGAAATGGAGAAGTAATTGGTGACTCCAAATTACTATGTGAGATTAAAAAGGTGTATGAAAAGCTTGTAGATCAAGAGATTTTTCCAATGAAACCTGTACTTGGAGCGGATATCTTTAAATATGAATCTGGTATACATGTTGATGGAATAGAGAAGAATGCAAAAACTTATGAGCCATATAATCCATATGAAATAGGTTCAAAAAGGCAAATGTTTATTGGAAAGCACTCTGGAAAGAAAGCAGTTATTACTAAATTAAAGGAATTAAACATTAAATCTATAAATATTGATGTTGATGACCTTTTAAAAGAAATACGAAGTAAAAGTGTTAAATTAAGAAGAAATATTTTGGATGATGAGTTGATTAAATTGTATGAAAGCTCCATTGGTAAACATATAGAATGGGGGGGAAAATATGAGCATTAAAGTTGTTGATACAACATTAAGAGATGGTGAACAAAAAGCTGGTATAGCACTTGGAATAAATGAAAAGGTACAAATTGCGAAAATTCTTGATGATATGGGTATTTTTCAAATTGAAGCTGGTATAGCAGCTATGGGTGGGGATGAAAAAGAAAGTATAAGAAAAATAGTGAAATTGGGGCTTAAAAGCAAAATATCTTCCTGGAATAGAATGAATATTGAGGATATTAATGAATCTATGGACTGCTCTGTAGATATAATTCATATATCGGTTCCGGTATCTGATATACAAATTGAGGATAAGCTGAAAAAAAATAAGAGTTGGATTCTTGAAAATGTTGAAAAATGTGTTCAATATGCAGTAAGTAAAGGATATGAGGTAACTGTAGGATTGGAAGACGCTTCAAGAGCAGATATAAATTTTTTAATAGAAGTTTGTAGATTGATTTACAGTATTGGTGTTAAAAGAGTTAGATATGCGGATACTGTTGGTATTTTGTATCCAAGAAGGGTATTTCATCAAATAAACAAAATAAGAGAAGCTGTACCAATAGAAATAGAAGTTCATGCTCATAATGATTTTGGTATGGCAATAATAAATTCAATAGGAGCGTTAAAAGCTGGGGCTAAATATGTTGATTGTACTATTACTGGAATAGGTGAAAGAGCTGGTAATTGTGACTTTTTAGAGTTTGCAAAAACTATTTATGAGCTACTTGGTGAAAAAGTATATTTAAATGAGTTTAGTGATTTAAAGAATAAGGAAAATGTTATAAAGGGGATAATTGGATAAATAAATCTGATTAAGATTGTAATTTAAATAGTATATTTTTTATTTACAAATAGCAAAATTAATGTTAGCATATAGATAGTATTTATTTTTTAGTGCTGGGGGTGCCCTTTGTGGCTGAGAGAAGTTTTTAAAACTTTAACCCTTTGAACCTGATGCGGATAACACCGACGAAGGAAAGCTTAATTCACATGTAGAATGCATGAGCGCTATTTTAAAAGTAGCGCTCTTTATTTTTGCGTAAAATTAGAAGGGGTGCAATATGTTTGTTGATGCACATAATCACTTGGATTTTTTTAAGGATAAGGAAAAGTTAGAAAAAGCTCTTGACATTATTAAAGTAGATAACATAGTTACACTTGGATGTTCTATGGATATTCAGAGCTATAATTTTACTAAAAAGCTTAGTAAGGATAATAGAAATATAATACCTTGCTTTGGAATTCATCCTTGGGAAGCTCACAATAATTATAAAAATTTAGATTTGTTTGATGAATATATAAAAGAATGCAAAATTATTGGAGAAATAGGACTGGACTACTTTTGGATTAAAGAAAAAGAAAAGTATCCGCATATGAAGAGTGTTTTTGAATACTTTTTAAAAAAGGCTAGAAACTATAATAAAATTACAAATATACATACTAAAGGTGCAGAAGAGGAAATTCTTAACTATATAAAAAAGTATGGACTTAAAACACCTATAATACATTGGTATAGCGGAGATTTAGAAACTTTAAAAAAATTAATAGATTATGGCTGCTATTTTACTGTAAGTGTTGATATAGGATATTCAAAGCTTACACAGGAAATAGTTAAGCTTCTTCCACCTAATAGAATTTTGACAGAAACCGATGGACCAACTTCTTTAGAATGGGTAAATGGAAAGTATGGCTATCCAGATGAAGTGAAGAATATAGTAAATAAAATTTCAATCATAAAAAAATATAATTATGATGAAATTAAAAATAAAATTTTTAAAAATTTAAAAACCATATTAATGAAAGAGGGAATAGTAATATGAAAACAGTTAATGTTAGTTTACAAGTACTTCCAACAGTGCCAGAGGAGAGAATATATCCAGTAGTTGATAAGGTTATAGAATATATAAAATCAACTGGAGTTAAGCACATAGTTGGACCAATGGAAACTACTATGGAAGGTGACTTAGATGAACTTATGGAAATTGTAAAGAAAGCACAAACAATATGTGTTGAAGCAGGAGCCTCAAGAGTTGCATCTGTTGTAAAAATAGATTACAAACCTGAAGGGGTAACGATGGAGGAAAAAGTTGGCAAATATCAAAAATAAACTATATCCTATAATTACTTTGGTAGCTGCCTTGCTGCTTTGGCAAGTTATTGTAGATGTAAAAAATGTGCCAGCATATATAATTCCTTCACCCACAAGCATAGTTAAAACGCTTATAAGTGATTTTAAAGTTATAATGGATAATACAAAGGTAACAATATATGAATCAATTGTAGGTTTTGGTATATCAATAATTTTATCCTTTGTGCTAGCCGTACTTATGGATAGTTTTAAAATTGTTAGAAAATCACTCTATCCAATTTTAGTGATTTCTCAAACAATACCAACCATAGCAATTGCACCGCTGTTTATAATATGGTTTGGTTTTGGACCAATGCCTAAAATTATAGTTGTAATAATAACCTGCTTTTTCCCAATAGTAATAAGTCTTATAGATGGCTTTGAAAAAGTTGATAGAGATTATATTAATTTGTTTAGAACAATGAAAGCATCAAGGCTTCAAACCTTTTATCATTTAAAACTTCCATATGCCATGGTTAACTTGTTTTCTGGGCTTAAAATAGCTGCAACCTATATGGTAATGGCATCTGTTATAGGAGAGTGGCTTGGAGGAGACAGCGGCATAGGCGTTTATATGGTTAGAGCAAAAAGTGCCTATGCGCTTGATAAAGTTTTTGCAGCAATTATAGTTATAGTTTTAATAAGCATAATAATAATATACATTATAGATTTTATAAGCAAAAGATTAATACATTGGAAATAAGCGAAACTTAACTTATTCATTATGAAAAGACCGAATCTTAAGCAGTTTTTCATAATACATAAGTTAAAAGTTTCATTGATTTCACTATAAGGGAGAGATTCAAATTGAAAAAGAATAAGATAATATCATTGGTAACAGCTTTAGTAATGAGCACAGTAATCTTTTCAGGTTGTAGTACTACTAGCAGCACAAAGGAAAGTGCAAATAAGGCACTGGATAAAACTACAGTGATACTTGATTGGACACCTAACACAAATCATACAGGAATGTATGTAGCATTGAAAAAAGGATATTATAAAGCGCAGGGCTTAGATGTAAAAATTCAGCAGCCAGGAGATACAGCTGTTACTACACTTATAGCTACTGGAAAGGGAGACTTTGGCGTAAGCTATCAGGAGGATGTAACTTATGCACTTACTGGTGATTCACCGCTTCCTGTTAAGTCAATTGCTACTTTAATGGAACACAACACTTCGGGGTTTGCAGCTCCTAAAAGTAAAAATATAAAAAGCATTAAAGATGTCGAAGGAAAAGTATATGGTGGTTGGGGATCACCATCGGAGCAGGCAGTAATAAAAGCAATTATGGAGAAAAATGGAGCAGACTTTAGTAAACTTAAAATTGTAAATGCAGGAAATGATGATTTTTTTGCAGCAACAAAGAAAAACATAGATTTTGAATGGATTTTTGAAGGCTGGACAGGAATTGAAGCAAAGCTTAAGGGCATTGATTTAGACTATGTTGCTGTTAAGGATTTAGATCCAGCACTTGATTACTATACACCAATACTTATAACTAACAATAATATCATAAAACAAAATCCTGAAAAGGTAAAAAAATTCTTAAAAGCTACTGAAGAAGGATATCAGTATGCAATAAAAAATCCAGAAGAAAGTGCAAAAATACTTCGCTCATATGCTCCAGAAATAGATGAAAAGTTGGCAGTGGAAAGCCAAAAGTATATGACAACTCACTACATTGCAGATGCTCCAAAATGGGGAGTAGAAAAGGCAGAAGTATGGGATAGATATGCAAAATTCCTAAAGGATAAAGGATTAATTAAAAAGGAGCTAAATTCGAAAGATGCATTCACAAACGAATTCTTGCCAAAATAATGAGGTTATAAGCCTTAAAAATGTAACAAAAAGTTTTGATGGTAACATTATACTTAAGGATATTTCTATTGATGTAAATAGAGGAGAATTTGTTTCAATACTTGGACCAAGTGGCTGTGGAAAAAGCACATTGTTTAATATAATAACAGGGTTAATTGATAAAGACAGTGGAAATATTTCGGTGCTTGGAGATATAGGGTATATGCAGCAAAAGGATTTGTTACTTCCCTGGAAAACTATTATGGAAAATGTGGTACTTCCGCTTGATATAAAAGGAGTAAACAAGAAATCTTCAAGGGAAAAGGCAGCTAAGTATATTGAATTAATGGGGCTTTCTGGATATGAGAATAAATACCCTTATGAGCTTTCTGGAGGTATGAAGCAAAGAGCCAGCTTTCTTAGAACCTTTCTTTCTTCAGAGGAAATAATGCTTCTTGATGAACCTTTTGGTGCTCTAGATTCTATAACCAGAGAAAACTTGCAAAAGTGGATTTTAGATATGAAAAAAGCAGTGGAAAGGACAATACTTTTTATTACTCATGATATTGAGGAAGCTGTATTTTTGTCTGATAGTATATATGTCCTTGGTTCAAAACCGGGTGTTGTTAAAAAAAAGATTGACTTAGACTTTTATAAAAAAGATAAGGAAAAACGATTGTTTTCTTCTGAATTACTTAATTATAAAAAAGAAATAGTAAAACTGCTTTAAATCAAAATATTTTATATAGGAATGTATGAATCAAAATGTTTTAAATTTGATTCATACATTTTTTTTATAAAATAGATTAAAGTAAATTAAAAACAATATATATATATTATAAAGTTAAGGGAGATGTATTTGGGTGTCTAATGTTTTTAAAGTTAATGGAGAAAAAAGTATTTGGAGACTTATAGTTAGTATTTTAATAACTGCTGGTATTGGTGCATTAAGTGGATTTTTAGGAATGGCAGGTAATGATCAGTATATTAAAATAAAGAGACCAGCATTTTCACCACCAGGTTACATATTTCCCATAGTTTGGACTATACTATATTTTCTCATGGCTTTAGCTTTTTATAGAATATGGATGCATGGTAAACAGGGAGAGGATATTAAAAAAGGTACAATTTTATATTTTGTTCAATTATTTTTAAACTTTTTGTGGAGCATAATATTTTTTAGATTTAATTTATATGGAATTGCATTTATTGAACTTTTAGTTCTATTAGGCTTTATATTACTTACAACCTTTGAGTTCTACAAAATTGATAAATTAGCAGCATATTTGATGATACCATATATTATTTGGGTATCTTTTGCTGGTATACTTAATGGAGCAATATGGATATTAAATAGGTAACAATTGTACGTTAACAGTAGTGACAAGTTAAGAAGGATTTTTATCAATTATGAGCTTAAAAAATGTTTAGGAATATAACAAAGAAAAGTAAATGTAACTTGTCACCTGCTATTTTCGAATAAATTATTCGGATTCAAGTACACGTTTTGAATCATTTAAATCATCCTTTAGCTGTTGCTCAGGATCTTCATAAGCTTCAAACCAGTTTTTACCTATAGCAATGTCGCATAGTTCATGGCTTTCATTTATAGCCATTGATAATTGAGTATCTATAATCTGACGTAATTGTGGATTTATTGCCTCAGAGGTCGCATTGCAGAGAGTTGTTATATTAAATTTTGAATCTTTAAGCATATCAACAGTTATACTCCTATCATCAAGTTTTAAATTACTATTTTTTTCAGATTCATTAAATAAATTCATTTTATTTCCTCCATATTAAAAGAATTATTCTGATTTACCCAAGAAATTTTGAATTGCTTTAATATTATTCTTTTTAGAATCTATGCGTTTTTCTACAAAGAAATTAAGTTTGTCATCTTTGCAAAGCTCTATGTAAGTGGTTAACTTTTTAAGTTCGTTTACTTCATTACTTAATATTTCTTTAATCATAAGATTTTCGTAGGGAGTTAATTTTGCACTACTCATAAAATTCACCTCTTTCTTTATTTAGTATTTACTTAGAAATAGGATTTTACTCATTATAAAGCACTAATATGCACATTTTTTATACTTTAAAATAAAATATATTTTAGGAGATGATAATATGGGAAGTGAGGGGGTTATTGCTACTTCTATACTATTTGGCGTAGTTGGTGGAGTTTTAGGAACTATAATTTTTTTATTTCCATATCTTAAAAGTAAAGGTGTAGATATAAAAGCTGCCCTATCAGATATAAGAAATATGGTAGATGTTTCTGGAAAGACTATTGATGCTATAAGCAGTATAGTACCAGACAATAAAGCTGTAAGTGTTCTTCAAACTATAGAGAAATGGGCTAAAATTGCAGTAGGAGATGCTGAAGAGCTTTATCATACAGGAGATATTTCTAAAGATGAAAGGGCACAAATAGCTGAAAATGTTGTTTACAGTGTTTTAAAGGAAATGAATATTAATATAGATGATAATAAAAAAGAATTAATAAATGCAGCTATTAAAGATGCAGTAAATGATTTGGGTCATACAATCAGTAAATAAATTAAATTCCAGTTTTGGAACTGGAATTTTTACATAAGTATTGTTATAATATATAATAGTTATATATTATAACAATATTTTATAGGGGATAATTATGGATAAAAGGATTATTTGCGAATTGTTCGGTGATATATTTTCTGTTATGCCTGTATTTAATAAAATAATTTTAAATGTTGGAGATAAAATTTTAAAAGATAAAGGAATAACTACGGCTCATATAAAAGTAATGTATATAGTAAAAGAGTGTAAGAAAACTAATATAACTGAACTTGGAAAGATGCTTTCATCACCAAAATCAAATGTTACAAGTTGGACTAATAAATTAGTGGGTATGAATTTGGTTAAAAGAGTCTATGATGAAAATGATAGAAGGATAATATACGTAAGATTAACAGATGAAGGCGAAAAGTTTATGCAATTTTATAAAGAAGCTTTAATGAAATCTTTTGAAGAAAAATTATGGAGATTCAGCGATGAAGATTTAATATTGTTTAAAGACACTTTAGATAATATGAGAAAGCTAATTGATAAAATTAAATAATTTGATTTAGAGAGGAGAAAGTTATGAATACAGATAAGATGTTTTATAAGGCGTTGTTTAAAAATTTATTTTTTGATCCATGTGATGTAAAGTATTGGGATGGGGAAGTTCAACATTGTGGTGATGGAAAAGCCAAATTTACAATACTATTTAATGAAGAAATACCAAAAGGAGATGTAATAAAGGATCCATTTCTAACATTAGGCGAAGGATATATGACAAAGAAAATTGATATAGATGGTGATGTTCAAGAAGTCATAGAATCATTGTACAATAATAAGGAAAGCTTTATGAGTAATGGTCATAAATATCAAAAGCTTATAAAATTTATACCTAACAGCATAAAGAAAAGTAAAAGTGATATAAAATATCATTATGATATAGGAAATGATTTTTATAAACTTTGGTTAGATAATACTATGACATATTCCTGTGGATATTTTAAATCTGAAAATGATTCATTAGAACAGGCACAAAAAAATAAAGTTGAACATATATTAAAAAAGTTATGCCTAAAAGAGAATCAAACATTATTAGATATAGGCTGTGGTTGGGGGGAACTTATAACTACTGCTGCTAAAAAATACAATGTACATGCTGTAGGAGTTACCCTAAGCGAAGAACAGTATGAGGCAGATAAGGAAAGAATAAAAAAAGAAGGATTAGAAGGAAAGGTTGAAGTTATTTTAGAGGATTATAGGGAAATAAAAAACAGAACCTTTGATAGAGTTGTAAGTGTTGGTATGGTAGAGCATGTAGGTAAGGGACGTATAGATGAATACTTTACAGATGTTGATAAACTACTTAACAAGGGTGGCATTTCTCTTTTGCACTGCATAACTGGTGTAAAAGAAGGTGGTACAAATAGTTGGATTAATAAATACATTTTCCCTGGAGGATATCTTCAATCCGTTAGAGAAATTATTGAAAGTTTAACAGGACATTCATTTTATCTTGTTGATGTAGAAAGCCTTAGGAGACATTATGGAAGAACACTTGAACATTGGGCAAGAAACTTTGAAAATGCACTTCCTGAAATAGAAAAAATGAAGGATGAGACATTTATAAGAATGTGGAGGCTGTATTTAAATGCATGTGCTGCATCATTTAACTGTGGAAATATAGATATTCATCAATTTCTATTTACAAAAGGAATAACTAACGATATACCATGGACTAGAGAATATATGTACACCGACTAGGGGTTTGGGCGTAAGCCCATGTTCATTCATGAACCATAAAAAATTGCTCTGTAAAATAAGGTACAAAACTATAGTATTAATATTATTGTGTACTAGGGGTTTGGGCGTAATTTTTAAAAGGGATTCACTTAGTTTTAGAAGGATAATTGGCTGAAGCCAAAACCACGTATCTAAAAAATGAAGTTGATTTTTCTATGTATTGCTATGAAAAATCAACTTCATTTTTAATATATATATTTTATTTACGCGACGAAGCATTGTTACTTCACATTTTTATTCATATATTATAGCTTTATTACGATTTCTTTTTTTTGCTTTATATAAGGCTATGTCTGCTTTTTCTATTAAGGTTTTTATGGAAGAATTATCTGAAGGTATCAAAGAACTTACACCAAGACTTATCGTTACGCAATTTGAAACCGGAGAAAAATCATGAGGTATGTTTAGATTTTCTATGTTTTTTCTGATTTTCTCAGCTTCAATAAGGGCAGATTCTTTAGCTAAACCTTCAATTACAATTATAAACTCTTCACCACCATATCTTGCCACTATTCCATGTTTATCATTTAAGCTTGTTGAAAGGGTTTCACCAATTTTTTTTAAGCAATAATCGCCAGTTTGATGACCGTAATTATCATTAAAGAGCTTAAAGAAGTCAACGTCAATCATTATTGCAGATAAAGGCATAAAATTATTTTTACATTTACTCCATTCAAAATCAATAAAACTTTCAAACTTTCGTCTGTTAGCAATACCAGTTAAACAGTCTGTACAAGATAATTCTTCAAGGTTTGAATTTATCTCCATAAGTTCACTATTCATTTGGCTTAATTCAATATTTTTTTGTTGGATTAATTTCCTATTTTTAAAATCGTTAAGTTTGTTATTAAACAATATTATTGATATTATCCATGATAAGGCTACGAATATAGAAGAATAAAATACATTAACAAAAAGTAGCAGCATAGATTTTTGAAAAAGGAATAGGAAAATAACGAATAATATATGAACGTACGTGTATATTCCTAAAGACCATTTTGGTTTTAAGTAGGGCATTACTGCCATGGACATAACAGATACAGAATATACAGTGATTTGTCCTGTTGATATTTGATCAATTATAGATATAGAACCACCCCAAAATAATACATAGCTTATAAAAGCGAACTGCAAAATTGTTATTAGCTTTTTACTTATATTATGAGAAGTTTCCACTTTCTTAAATATAATAAGCCAAAGTGGTGATACTAAAAACATGATAATATGAAAATACATATGGCTCATATTTATAAATCCCCAAAAGGCTTTGCCAGATGTTAAAAGATAAATTGAAAAAATAATAAACTCAAGAAGTATAAAAAAAATACATATTACTTTATTTCTAAATAAATTTATCTTAAACAACTCTTTTGCAAATTCTTCGTCTTCAGAATATAAATTATTTGATAATATTTTTTTGGTAAACTCATGTACCAAGTTAATCACCTTACTTATGAAAGTATTAAAGTAACAGTAATAATATCCCTAATTATACCATATATTACACAAAAGATAAATGAATGATGCAAAAAAAATTGGAAAATAAAGTATGGCATTGCAAATGTTTTTTAGTTATATTCAATAGATTGCTTTTTATATATTATATTTTTAAGTTTAAGAAGTTGTGTTATAATAATTGGTATAAAATTTAGGAAGGATTTTGCTAATGTTTGATATAAAAGTATTTGATGGAATGAAAACAGAAGAAAAATATGAAACTATGCTTAGTATGTTGAAATCTATAGTAGAAGATGAAGAAGATATTATAACGAATATTGCAAATGCAGCTGCACTTATAAATGCCATTATTGGAAGAGTAAATTGGTGTGGTTTTTATTTTATTAAGAATGGTGAACTTGTTTTAGGACCGTTTCAAGGTATGCCTGCATGCACTAGAATTAAGATTGGAAGCGGAGTATGTGGTTCAGCAGTAAAGGATAAGAAGGTTATGAGAATTAAGGATGTTCATGAATTTAAAGGGCATATAGCTTGTGATGCTGCATCTAATTCAGAACTTGTAATTCCAATAATAAAAAACGAAAAAGTCTATGGAGTTCTTGATATAGATAGTGAAGAAGTTGGTAGATTTACTGAATTAGAAGAGTTATATGCAGAAAAATGCATCGAATTACTTAGTAAATACATAGATTGGGAAAAGCTTAGTAAATAGTTTGTTTAGGAGATTAAATATGGAATGTATTTTTTGTAATTGTGATAAAGAAAATTATATAGCTGAAAATAAATATGCTTTCGCAATACTTGATAAGTATCCTGTAAATGAAGGGCATACTTTAATTATAAGTAAAAGACATTTTGAAAGTTTATTTGAAGCAACACCAGATGAAGCAAAGGCAATTTTTAATCTTATTCATGAGGTTAAAGAAATTCTAGATGTACAATATAATCCACAAGGTTATAACATAGGGGTTAATGTTGGGTATGCCGCAGGACAAACTGTTAAGCACCTTCATGTACACGTAATACCAAGGTACAGAGGAGATGTAGAAAACCCAAGAGGAGGAATAAGAAACTTAAAAGTTCCGCTAGTTAATTATGACTGAAAATAAATGATATTAATGCATTATAAAAATACTGTGAATTAACGCATAACGAAAGAATTTGCTGACATAAGGCAGCAAATAGTGAAAGCTTTGACGATGTATAGCACGTCAAAAGTGAAAAAATCAACCTTCGGTAAACAGTGAAGGTTGATTTTCTTCCATTTCATTACGGAAAATCTTCTGAATATAGGTTTGGGCAAAGCTGTTAAATTATTTTTCGTATTAAAACGGGTAGCAAAGATCTACGCCTAAAATTCCGTAGGTACGGAGGAATTTTTTCCTTGCACCACTGTGGAAGCATTGTTACTTCGCATTATTTTTAAAGTCTTTTTTTATAGCATTAAGTTTATCTTTATCTGTAATTAGTGTTAACGCAGTAAGTGCTAGTATTTTTGAAGCAGCTATAAGTGCAGTATCTCCTTCCTTTGAAATAGCAGCATCACAAAATTCTATTGTATGTGGAGCTAAATTGCTATTGCCTATTTTTAAGTATGGCTGTATTGTAGGAGTAACATAGCTTACGTTCCCGGCATCTGTAGATCCAAGTCCATATCCAAGTGAAGTATCCATATCTATACCAATCAATTTTGCATTTTCAGCAAAGAGCATGTCAAAAGTTCTATTTATTAGAAAATCATCAATTTGATTCTGAAAAAAGGAGGTTTTTAATTTTGTGCCTGTAATTAAAGCGGCACCTTTAGCAATATTTATTACCTTTTGTGTGGTTTCATTACAGGATTTTCTGGTTTCGGCCCTAATAAAAAATTTGGCTTTTGCATATTCAGGAACTATATTTGGAGCATCACCGCCATTTGTTATTATTCCATGGATTTTTATATCATCTGTTAAATGCTGTCTTAAAGCATTTATTCCATTAAAAAGCTCAATTACTGCATTTAGAGCGTTTATTCCTTCTTCAGGTGCAGCGGCAGCATGAGCAGATTTACCAAAAAATTCGAAATCTATTGGATCTAAAGCAAGACATTTACCTGTTACAGAGTTTTTATTCCATGGATGAACTATAAGACATGCATCCACATTCTTAAATACATCATTTTTAACAAATGTTGCCTTTGCACTTCCGTTTATACCACCTTCTTCAGCAGGGGTTCCAAAAGCTACTATTTCACCACCAATCTCATCAATTAAATTTGAAATGGCAACGGCAGCAGCTACA
This sequence comes from Clostridium neuense, assembly GCF_045310695.1. Taxonomy (NCBI): domain Bacteria; kingdom Bacillati; phylum Bacillota; class Clostridia; order Eubacteriales; family Clostridiaceae; genus Clostridium; species Clostridium neuense. Next base: position 67,399 of record NZ_JBJIAA010000006.1, on the reverse strand, counting down.
CTTGCGGTTCCTATTATGTTGTGACCGCAGGCATGACCTATTTTTGGTAGAGCATCATATTCTACAAGAAAACCTATTGTTGGACCAGGTTTTAATGATTTTTTTCTTCCAATAAAAGATGTAGGATGACCAAAAAGTGATTTATCCAGTGAAAATCCTTCCTTAGATAAAATAGTAGATAGGAGCTTTGAAGCAAAATATTCTTCATTACCTATTTGTGGATTTGCGTGGATGTCATGACTTGTGCTTATGTAAAAGTCTTGTTTTTGGTCGATATCATCTATTAATTGTTTCTGTAGGGCATTTATATTTTTAAAATTTATACTCATATAAGATTCTCCTTCTTTGTTAAAATATAATGCTATAATTTACAAACATCAATCCAGGTGGCATTAGTTAGATTTTTTATATCATTTGGCGAAATTTTTAAAGCTGTATTTTGGGAACCAGCTGCCGGATATACATATTCAAAATCCTTTATTAAAATATCAAGGTAGATATCCATAGTTGTTTTGAGACCAAAAGGACAGACACCACCAACAGGATGACCAGTTATTTCATAAACTTCATCGTGATTAAGCATTTTTGCTTTAGTTTTAAAAAATTCTCTGTATTTTCTGTTGTCAACCTTAGCATCGCCGCGGGTGACAATTAGAATAGGGGTATTATCCTTTAATTTGAAAGCAAGAGTTTTTGCTACGAGTTCAGGTTCAATATGAAGTGTTTTAGCAGCAAGTTCAACAGTGGCACCACTATCTTTAAGTTCAAAAATGGGGTCTTTTAATCCTCTTTCAGTAAAAAAGTTATGTACGCTTTCTAAGCTCATTATAGTCACCTTCCTTAAAAAAAATAAAATCTCCTTCATAATAATAAGAAGAAGATTTTTTTAAATTAAAAATTCAAATATAAAATTTTCTCCTTATCTTTCAGAATATTCTGTGGAATTAGCACCATATATGCAAATGAGGCATATTGGTTGCTGAGATTTCATCGGGCCATTCCCTCAATCTCTCTTGATAAGGTTATTTAATTGTGGATATTCGATTAATACTTAAAGTTTATACATATGTAAAGAAAATGTCAATATTAATATTATTTAGAATCACTAAAGCAATTATCAATAATTTTTTCAGCAAGTCTTTTTTGAAGATTTGCATTTAAGATAAGTTCAAGCACTAGCAAAAGAAGCTTTTCATTATCATTAAAGTTTTTGCTATTGCTTTTTATTGCTTCGAACATATCATCTAAGTTCATTTTAAAGCTTTTGGATGATTTTTTTTGAAGCTCTAGGAAAATATTATATATCTCTGTGTAATCTATATTATTCTTTTCCTTTTCATATATAAAGTTCATTAGTTTCCCAATGTCATTTATAGATAGAGTTTGTTTGAGATGATAAATCCATATAAGAACCATCATGTGCTCTTTACTATACTTTTTTTTATTTGGAGAAGGTACCACTTTGTCCTTAACATAATTATTTATCATTGTTTTGGATAAAATTATATCGTCCTTATTCCTTTTGAAGTCTGAAAGTTTACTATCCATAAAAGAGGTTACCTGATCCATATATAAATCTATATCTGGAATTTCATAATCTTTAATTTCATTATAGTTTATTATTTCATAGGCCAATTTTTCAATTTTATCATATATAGTGTTATTCATATTATCACCCACTACAGTATATAGCATTAATTACTATGTTTCAATATATAAATATATTTTTATCATTTTTTTAGATATTCGAATATAATTCGCCTAGGCAGCAAAATATAAACATAGAAAATAAAATTTAGATGTTGAAATAAATCAGTAAACATCTTATCATATTATTATAGTATAACATAGTTTTCAAAACTACATAATACAATATAAGAGGTGAAAAGTATAATGCTAAAATTAAAAGATCCAGTTAGTGGATTAACACATTTATTTGCTGCATTGCTATCTGTTGCTGCACTTACATTTATGGTTCATCAGTCTGTTATTACTGGTAATAATGTAAGCCTAGTTTCTTCAATAATATTTGGAGCAAGTTTGATTTTCTTGTATTCAGCAAGTGCTTCATACCACCTTATAAATATTTCTAAAAGATTAACAGCAGTACTTAGAAGAATAGATCATATGATGATATTTGTTCTTATAGCGGGAACATATACTCCTGTGTGCCTTATAACTTTAAGCGGAAAAACCGGGAAAATGCTTTTTATAGGCATTTGGGCAATAGCAATCTTGGGAATACTTTTTAAAGCTTTTTGGTTTAATGCTCCAAGGTGGCTGTATACTCTGTTTTATATAGCTATGGGGTGGATAATTGTGTTCGCGTTTTCACCCATAAGCAGATCTATGGCAGTGCCAGGTATAGTACTTATGGTAGCTGGTGGGATTGTGTATAGCCTTGGAGGAATTGTATATGCTTTAAAGTGGCCTATAAAGAATGCAAGATATTTTGGATTTCATGAGATATTTCATTTGTTTGTTATAGCAGGTAGTATGCTTCATTTTTTTATGATATACAAATATGTTCTGTAACAATTCTTCGTCGCATTAAAAAATCTCTATAAATCTAAGTGGTGATTCTAAGCGAGTGCTTGCTTGAGGTATAGAAGGATAACGATCATATACGGGGGTTGGGATGTAATCCCATTATCCTTCTTTAACTTGTATTAGTCATCTATATATTAGCCCAAACCTCGTGCATGTTTACTCGCTGAAAAAATGCTCAGACAATTGAAATATCTAAGTATTTTACGATTTTTTTACCAAGATTTATTAGAGATTTTTTAATATAACTTATATTTAAGTTTTACTGATATTATTAAGAGGACTAATTTATTGTTCTCAAATCACATGGACTTCGTCCAAGCCCTAGATGTTTACTTCACCTACACGGAAGTACAAGGAAAAAATTCCTTTGTACCTACGGAATTTTAGGTGGAAATTTTTGTGACCAATTATATATAGTACTATTGTTTCTTGTTGTTTAACCATGTTTATAGTGCATTTTGGGGGATAAAATAGAAAAATATTCATTAATTATAAGCTACTTACTAATTTAGTTTGCATTATATTTTTGATTAAATTTATATAGCTTGCATTTATGTTCAAAAAGTGATAATATAATTAGATGAAAATAGTTAGGAGGCTAACTTTTATGTTACATGATATGGATAAGTATCCTGGATATTGGATTAGAAAAGTATTTAGAATTATGAACGTCGTATATGACAAGGAGCTTTCAAAGTATGATTTAACTTCATCACAAATTTCAGTTTTATGCAATCTATGGAATAAGGATGGAATTACTCAAAAAGAAATACAAGAAAAATTGAATTTGAGAGCAGCATCAGTAACAGGGCTTGTGGATACTCTATGCGATAAAAAGTTTATAACGAGAATCCAAGATAATGAAGATGCTAGAGTTAAAAGGCTTTATCTTACTGATAAGGGTATTGAAGTTGAAAAAATATCTACAGATATTGTAAAAGAACTTGAAGGCATTATTTCTAAAGGATTAACTGAAGATGAAAAAATAATTTTTGTATCATGGCTTAAAAAAGCTTATAGTAATTTTTATTCTATGGGTAAATAGTTAGGAAGCTAAAAAATTAGATATAAAAATATAGTTAGGAGGAATTTTATGGATAATTCTAAAGAATTAGAATATGAAAGTATAGGAAAGCTATTAATTAAATTTTCTATACCTTCAATAGTAGGTATGGTTGTAAATTCGCTTTATGTTATTATTGACAGAATATTTGTTGGAAGAGGTGTTGGATCGCTTGCTCTATCTGGAGTTGCTGTTACCTTTCCTATAACAAATATTTTTATGGCTTTTGGAATGTTAACTGGTATAGGTGGAGCAGCTGCTGTTTCTATAAAGCTTGGACAGAAGAAGAAAGAAGACGCAGAAAAGATAGTAGGAAATGTATTTACATTAAATATTATATTTTCACTTTTAATAACTATTATAGGTATTATTTTTTTGAATCCAATACTTAAGGCATTTGGTGCAAGCCCAGAGATAATGCCTTATGCAAAACAGTTCTCTTTTATACTTCTTTTGGGTGTAATACTTCAAAATTTAGGATTTGGAATGAATCCACTAATGAGATCTGAAGGTGAACCTAAAATGGCAATGATAACAATGCTTATAGGTTCGGTGTTAAATTTTACTATAAATCCTATATTAATATTTGGCTTTAAATTAGGTGTAAGGGGTTCGGCATTAGCAACTATATTTTCTCAAGCAGTTTGTTCATTGTGGATATTTTTATTTTTTACAAGAGGCAGAAGTTTGCTAAAATTAAAGAAAGAAAATATGAAATTGGACAGAAAAGTTATAGAGGAAATAATAGCTATAGGAATGTCACCTTTTGCTATGCAGCTTGCAGGAAGCCTTATTACTGTTACTTTTAATAAAAGTCTTTCTCAATATGGAGGAGACCTTGCAATAGGAGCATTTTCACTTATAAACAGTATAGCAATGCTAATATTAATGCCTGTTTTTGGTATAAATCAAGGAGCACAGCCTATAATTGGATACAATTACGGTGCTAAAAATATTGATAGAGTAAAGAAGGCTTTAAAATACGCAGTTGCTGCGGGAACTGTAATTGCAACTTTAGGTTTTGCTATAGTTCACTTATTCCCTGTTCAAATAATAAAAATTTTTAATACAAGTGATGCAAGGTTAATAGATATAGGAGCAAGAGGTATATTTATATTTTTAATGATGCTTCCGTTTATTGGATGTCAGTGTGTATGTGCAAATTATTTTCAAGCAATTGGAAAAGCTAAAATATCTATGTTTTTGAGTTTATCTAGACAAGTAATAGTGTTACTTCCGCTTTTATTAATACTTCCAAGTTATTTTAAACTTGATGGTGTATGGATATCAGGACCTATAGCTGATTTTATAGCATGGGCTCTAACGATGGTTTTTGTTATGCATAATATCAAAATGCTTAATTCAAATGATAAAGAGCTTAAAGAGTCAAAGCTTGATGAGGTTGTTAGCTAAATGTGATAGCTAAGACCAAAGCAGCTCTTCTAGCCCTTTGATGTTTAAAATCTTTATAGAGTTTTTATTAAAGTCTATTAGCTCATCATTTCTCATATTAATTAATTCACGTGATAAGGATGGTCTTGGAATTCCAAGCTGCTCAGCTAGCTGCTTTTTGGAATAAGCCATTTTTATCATCATGTTTTTTTGTAAAGCATGCTCTTCTAATATGTAATTTGCTAGTTTTTGCTTTATAGTTTGAAAGGACATTGTCTTTACTTTTTTGTTTAGCATAAGTATTTTATTTGATAAAAGTGTCATGAAATTATTAAGAAATATAGAGTTTTCTTTACATAGTTTTAGTATGGATTCTTTAGGTATAAACATTATTTCACTTTTTTCAGAAGACACTATTGTTGATGGATACGTATTTTTATTTGAAAAAATTATTACTTCTCCAAATATCTTTCCACAACCTAATGCTGCTAATGTTAAATTTTTTCCTGACTCATATATTTTTTGAACTTCTACACTTCCATTTAATATAATTCCTATGCTGGAGCAGATATCATCTTCTATAGCTGGCATTTCATTTTTAGAATAGCTTTTAATTGAATACTCAATTGAAGATATACAAGCATTGATTTCAGTATCGCTAAATTTTGAAAACAATATACATTTTTTTAAAGAACTTAATATTAAATTATCCATATGAATTCCTTTCTTTTGCAAGTATAAAAGAAGGGTAACTAATGTTACCGATATTTTTAATATATTTTAATATAATTTATTCATAAAGACAATGAAAATTTATGGAGGAATGATTATGAAAAGAAAAATAGTGAATATAGATAAAGAAAAATGCAACGGATGTGGATTATGTGTAAATGCATGCCATGAAGGAGCAATAGAACTTATAGATGGAAAAGCTGAACTTATATCAGATGAATATTGTGATGGACTTGGAGATTGTTTGCCAGAATGTCCAACTGGAGCTATAACAATAATAGAAAGAGAAAGTAAAGCATATGATGATGAGTTAGTTAAGAAGAGAATGCAGGAAAAGAAATTAGCAGAAAATATAAGCAAAATGCCATGTGGATGCCCTGGAAGTGCTGCAAAGAAAATAGAAAGAAAGGTTGTTTCTAAGAAGGTACAAGAAGTTAAAAGCTACAATGATGGTGTTCAATCTGAATTATCTCAGTGGCCAGTTCAGTTAAAGCTTATTAACACAAAAGCTCCATATTTAAAGAATGCAAATTTACTTGTAGCAGCGGATTGTACAGCCTATGCTTATGCAGATTTTCATAAAGATTTTATAAAAGGAAAAATTACTCTCATTGGATGCCCTAAGCTTGATGATGTTGAGTATTATAAAGAAAAACTTGCAGAAATAATTAAGATAAATGATCTTAAGAGCATCACAGTTGTTAGAATGGAAGTACCTTGCTGTGGAGGAATTGTAGCAGCAGTAAAAGCAGCTATGCTTGATGCAGGTGTTATAGTTCAATATAATGAAGTTATTATAGGAACTGATGGAAGTATCTTATAGATATTAATAGAGCAATATATTTAAGGTGGAAGAATTTTATATTCTTCCACTTTTTGGTGTAAGCTTTACAATTGTTTTAAGATTTTATGGAAAATAAGTAAATTGGGTTGGTATATATTACGATAATAAATTAATGGGATTTCAATAATCGTTAGGGGGAGCATATTATGTATAAGGTACTTCATATTGAAAAAAGTGAGTTTTTTAGGAAAATGCTCAAAAATGTTTTAGATAAAAAGGGATATTTTTATGTAGCTACAGATAGTTTTAAAAAAGCAAAAGAAATTCTTCAAAAGGAATACATTAATTTAATTATAACGTCATTTATTGCAGATGACGGTACAGTAGAGAAATTTGTTTCTGAAGTAAACTCGAGTGAACACAGGGAAATTCCAATATTTTTAGTTACTAGCAATGAAATGGACAAAGATAAAAAAAGAATAATGAATCTTGGAATCACTGACTATATAACAAAAGATATGTTTTTAGAAGAAATATCAAAGCATATTGATGTTGTTTTTCAAGAAGATCAATATATGAACGATTTAAAGGAGGCTAGGATTGCAGTTTTAGATGACAGTAATTTTGAACTTAAACGTAATAAAGATATTTTAGATAAGTATAATATAAAAAATGTAGATTACTATAATTCAGGAAGTGAGCTTTTAAAAGCTAATAAAAACTATGATATTTATCTTATAGATATAGTGCTTAATCATGAATATGGTAAGAACATAATTATGACTATAAGAAGAAATAACATAAACGCTTCTATTATTGCTGTTACGGCTATTACTAATCCTAAAACAATATCAAGTGTTTTGAGTGTTGGTGCTGATGATTTTATTACAAAACCATTAGAAGAAAATTTGTTTATAGCAAAGCTAAAAGCAAATGTAAGATTATATTCTTTAAACAGACAAGTAAAAAAGCTTCTAAAAGAAATAACAACAGCTCACTAATAAAATTATAGATTTGTTATAAAATAAGAAAAAGATATCGTTTAAATAAATTATATTATTAAAACAGGTCTTAATTGTTGACATAGATATTAAGTGTGTTATAATTACCTCAAAGTAGTTTTTATAAATATTAATTGGAGTGATTACCTATGAAAAACTTTAGAAAGGCAAATACAACTAAAAATTTTTATTACTTTAGCTTGGGCTATTATTACTTTAGTGGCGCTGGCGTTTTATCATACAAAAAAATAAGAGATTTCCTTTCTAATGGGTTTTACAAGTTAAATTATATATATTGATACTTTATGAATATTAAATATTCTTTTGTTAAAATATAGAGCTCATTATGAGCTCTATTTTTTTATAAAAATAATAGTAAGTGAAAGGGGCTAACTTTTATGGTAGTTATACTAAAGCACAATGTAGAAGAAAATGAAATAGCAAGAATGAAGGGGATTTTAGAAGGCTATGGATGTAAGGTAACTGTAATGAATGGCAAAGACTATGTGGTTTTAGGATTACTTGGTGATACAAGTGATGTTAATATAGAACAAATACAAGCGTATGAAAGTGTTGATAGAGTAATGAGAGTGCAGGAGCCTTACAAAAAGGCAAATAGAGCTTTTCATCCTGAAAACACAGTAGTAGATGTATGTGGAATAAAAATAGGTGGAAATAAAGTTCCAGTTATAGCAGGACCATGTTCAGTTGAAAGTGAAGAGCAGATAGTTGAAATAGCTAAAAATGTAAAGGCAAGCGGAGCTTCATTTTTAAGAGGTGGTGCATTTAAGCCAAGAACTTCACCATACAGCTTTCAAGGATTAAGAGAAGAAGGACTTGATTTATTAAAGCTTGCAAGAAAAGAAACAGGTCTTCCTATAGTAACGGAAATAATGTCAGCAGATATGATAGACAGATTTGTTTCCGATGTTGATATTATTCAAGTTGGAGCTAGAAATATGCAAAACTTCGAACTTTTAAAGCAACTTGGAAAAACAAGAAAACCAATACTTTTAAAAAGAGGGTTAAGTGCTACAGTAGAGGAATTTTTAATGTCAGCAGAGTATATAATGGCTGGTGGAAATGAAAATGTAATTTTGTGTGAAAGAGGTATAAGAACCTTTGAAACTTATACTAGAAATACACTCGATTTAAGTATAATACCAGCTATAAAAAAATTAAGTCATTTGCCAATAATAATTGATCCAAGTCACGCAGCTGGATTGTGGTGGATGGTTGAGCCAATGTCAAAGGCAGCAATAGCAGCAGGAGCTGATGGACTTATAATAGAAGTGCACAATGATCCAGAACATGCTTTATGCGATGGACAACAATCAATAAAGCCTAAGAAGTTTGATGCACTTATGACAAAACTTAAAGCTATTGCTGCGGTTGAAGATAGAGAAATTTAATAATATGGGGTTGAAGGTGAATTAAATGCAGAAAATTCTTGATATTGATATAACCATTATTGGTTTGGGACTTATAGGCGGATCTTACGCTATGGCATTTAAAGAAATTAATAGTGGACACATATGGGGCGTGGACACAAATGAAAACACCTTAAAAAAAGCTGCTAATATGAAAATAATAGATGAGGGATATGGTGATTTTTCAGCACATATCCCCATTAAAAAATCGGATCTTGTTATTATTGCAGTGTATCCACAAGCTGCGGTGAAGATAATAAAAAACAATGTGAAAAATTTTAAAAAAGGGGCTATAATTACAGATGTTCTTGGAATAAAAGGGAACAATATAGATGTTATTCAAGAAATTTTAGGTGAGCACAATGCAGAATTTATAGGAGGACATCCAATGGCAGGTAAGGAGTCCAGTGGATTAGAATATGCTTCTAAAGATATATTTAATGGAGCGAACTATGTTTTAACACCAACTAAAAAAAATAAAAAACATACAGTAGATTATATGGAGGATTTGATAAGAAAAATTGGCTTTAAAAATATTTCTATTGTAACACCGGAAAAACACGATGAATTAATTGCTGTGACAAGCCAGCTCCCTCATGCAATAGCTTTATCACTTATGAATTCAAAAGGAGTAGATAAAAGTATAAAAAATTTCATCGGAGGAAGTTTTAAAGATGAATCAAGAGTTGCTAAAATAAATCCAGAGCTTTGGTGCGAGCTTTTTATGAGCAACAAAAAATTTTTGTTAAAGGCTATTTGTGATTTTCAGGAAAGTATTGCTGATATAAAAGCTGCAGTTGAAAGTGAAGACTGTGAAAGACTTAAAACTATTATGAAAAATGCATCGTTAAAAAAGGGGGAATTGAATTGAAAACTTTAAATATTAATTTAACGGATGCGAATTATAATATTTACATAAGAAATGGAATTATAGATAATTTAGAAGAAGAAATATCAAAAGTTTATTCAGGACATAAGATTGTAGTCATAACTGATGAGAACGTAGAAAAGTTATATTATGAAAGACTATGTTCAAGTTTAAAAAAATATGATTTGTACAAAATAGTTATTAAACCAGGGGAAAAAAGCAAAAGCATAGAGACTCTTACAGAAGTATACTCTAAACTTGCAGGCTTTAAGATTTCAAGAAGTGATTTAATAATTGCTTTTGGTGGAGGCGTAGTTGGTGATTTAGGAGGCTTTGCAGCGGCTACATTTTTAAGAGGCATTTCTTATATTCAAATCCCAACGTCTCTTTTAGCTCAAATAGACAGCAGTATAGGAGGAAAGGTGGCAGTTGACCTTAAAGAAGGCAAAAATTTAGTTGGAAGCTTTTATCATCCTAAAGCTGTATTCATTGATCCAACACTTTTAAAAACCTTAAGTACAAGATTCCTTCATGATGGTATGGGCGAGGTTATAAAATATGGAGCAATAAGAAATAGAGAATTATTTTATAAGGTTATGAATTTTAAAGATGACAATGAACTTTTAGAAAATATAGAAGATGTAATATACAGCTGCTGCAGCATTAAGAAAGCTGTAGTTGAAAATGATGAAAAAGATAACGGAGAAAGAATGATACTTAATTTTGGTCATACCATAGGGCATGCTGTTGAGGAATTTTTTAATTATGAAAAATACACTCATGGGGAAGGCGTTGCTTATGGTATGTATGCAATAACTAAGAATAGTGAAGAACTAGGGCTTACGGAAAAAGGCACTGTTTTAGATATAAAGAAAGTTTTGGAAAAATACAATTTAAGTTATAATATAGAAGGACTTAATAATGATAAAATAATTGAAACAGCGGCTTTAGATAAGAAGACAAGAGGAGAATTTATAAATATAATTTTAATTAAAAATATAGGAGAATGCTTTATAAAAAAGATAAAAAAATCTGAAATGAATAAGTACTTAAAGGTTTAAAGGGGGTATAAGCTTGAGATGTGTTAAGATAAATCCTTCAAAATTAGAAGGAAGCATAAAAGTTCCAGCTTCCAAAAGTTTATGTCACAGAGCTATAATTTGTGCATCTCTTTCAAAGGAAGAAAGTACCATAGAAAATTTAATTTATTCAAAAGATATAGATGCTTCTTTAAGTTGCATGAAAGAACTAGGAACTAATATTTCGTACCTAGATAATAAAGAAAAAGTAGTTATAAAAGGCGATGTAGTAAAGGAAAATAAAGAAAAGCACCTTGACTGCTGTGAATCTGGTTCTACCTTAAGATTTTTAATTCCCGTATCACTTTTATATGCTGGAGAGTCTGTTTTTTATGGAAAGGGAAAGCTTCCTAAAAGACCTTTAGAAACTTATTTTAATATATTTAATGAGCAGGGTATAGAATATTCACATCCTGAAAATGAATTTCTTCCTCTTCATATAAATGGAGACTTAAAGCCAGGTGCCTTTAAACTTGCGGGCAACATAAGTTCTCAATTTATAAGTGGTCTCATGTTTATACTTCCACTTCTTCATGGCGATTCAAAAATAGAAATAACAACTCCGCTTGAATCTATAGGATATGTTGATATGACTATAGATATGCTTAAAAAATTTGGTGTAGATATTCAAAATGACAATTATAAGTGTTTTTACATAAAAGGCAATCAGAGTTATAAGGGTAAAAATTATAGAGTTGAAGGAGATTTCTCACAGGCTGCCTTTTGGCTTGTGGCTGGCATACTAAATGGAGATATAGTATGTGAGGATTTAAATCCTGATTCACTTCAAGGTGATAAGGCTATAATAGATATTATAAGAAGCATGGGTGGAAACATAGATACAAATAACTTTTGTACGAAAACTTCAGAGACTAAAGGGGTTATAATTGATGCCTCTCAATGTCCAGATTTAGTTCCAATTTTAGCAGTTTTGGCGGCCTTAAGCAGTGGAACTACCGAAATAATAAATGCCGAGAGGCTTAGAATAAAAGAATCAGATAGACTCAAAGCTATGAGTACAGAGCTTAATAAAATAGGAGCAGAAGTAATTGAAAAGAAAGATGGACTTATAATACATGGAAAGAAATCTTTAAAAGGCGGAAAAGTTCAAAGCTGGAATGATCACAGAATAGCTATGGCTATGGCAATTGCATCACTAAAATGTGAGGAGCCACTTATAATAGAAGGAAGCGAATGCGTAGAAAAATCATATCCACAGTTCTTTTCTGATTTTAAAAAACTTGGAGGCGATGTAGATGAGTGGTGTGTGGGGGAATAAAGTACAGGTATCCATATTTGGAGAATCACATGGAAAAGCTATAGGTATTGTAATTGATGGGCTTGAGCCTGGAGTAGAAATTGATATGGAAGCTGTAAACAAGGAAATGGCTAGAAGAGCACCTGGAAAAAATAAGCTTTCTACTCAAAGAAAAGAAGGTGACGAAGTTCAAATTGTAAGTGGATTTTTTAATGGAAAAACTACGGGAACACCACTTACAGGACTTATATGGAACAGTGATCAACATTCAAGTGATTACAGCAATATAAAAGATAATCCAAGACCTGGCCATGCGGACTATACAGGTTTTGTAAAGTACAATGGCTTTAACGATTACAGAGGTGGAGGGCATTTCTCAGGAAGAATTACTGCACCACTTGTTTTTGCAGGAGCTGTGGCAAAGCAAATTTTAATGAAAAAAAATATAGTCATAGGAAGTCACATTTTAAGTATTCACAATGTTAAGGAAGATTATTTTGATAAGGTAAATATAAATGAAGAAACCCTTAAAGCACTTACAAGCAAGGAGTTCCCAGTTTTAGATGATGCAAAGGGGATTGAAATGAAAGAGGCAATACTTAGTGCAAAAAATGACCTTAATTCTGTTGGAGGAGTTATTGAGTGCTGTGCTTTAAATTTACCAGTAGGTTTAGGAGATCCTTTCTTTGATTCTGTTGAAAGTACTCTGAGCCATTTGCTATTTTCTGTTCCAGCAGTCAAGGGAGTAGAATTTGGGTTAGGCTTTGATATAACTAAGCTTAAGGGATCAGAGGCAAATGATGAATATTATTATGACGAAGCTGCAAATGTAAAAACTTATACTAATAATAATGGTGGAATACTTGGAGGAATAACAAATGGAATGCCTCTAATATTTAGAGCAGCTATTAAGCCTACAGCATCAATATATAAGCAGCAAAAAACTGTTAATTTAAAGACAAAGGAAAATGATGATATAGCTGTTGTAGGAAGACATGATCCATGTATTACGCTTAGGGCAGTTCCAGTTATAGAAGCAGTATGTGCAATTGGCATTCTTGACATAATATCGAGGTGATAATAATGAGTGAACTTGACAATATAAGAGATGAAATTGACGAAGTGGATAAAGAGTTAACAGAGCTTTTTGAAAAGAGAATGGGACTTGTAAAAAAAGTTGCAGATTATAAAAAGAAAAATAATTTGCCAGTGCTTAATTCTAAAAGGGAAAAGGAAGTTATAGCTAAAAATATTTCATACTTAGAGGATAAAAAGCTTTCGGCTTCTCTAGAATGTTTTTTTACAAATCTTATGAACGTGAGTAAAAAGCTAGAAGAAGATAAAATTGGACAAAAGAAAGAAAAAAACTTTGAAATTTATGGACTTTTAGGAGAAAAGCTTGGACATAGTTTTTCTCCGGATATTCATAAGGTTGTATTTGAGAAGTTTGGTAAGAAGGCTATATACAATTTGTTTGAAATGCCTAATGATAAGATAAAAGAAGCATTAGAAGGTTTTAGGCTTATAAATTGTAGGGGAATAAATGTTACAATACCATATAAGACAGAGGTTATTAAGTTTTTGGATTATATATCTAAGGAAGCTGAAAGTATAGGGGCAGTTAATACTCTAAAGTTTTCAGGAAATAAGTTGGGTGGATATAATACAGATTATCTAGGCTTTGGTAAAATGCTTAAAAAGTTTGATATAAGTGTTCAGGGGTCAACTTGTGTAGTGCTTGGAAGTGGTGGAGCGGCAAAAGCTGTGGTTCAGTATATTTCTGATAACCAATGTGAAAAGTTATATATTGTAAGTAGAAATAAAGAAAGGGCTTCAAAGGATTTTAGCAAATTTCAAGTTATAGATTATAAAGAACTTGAAAATATTAAAAATGGGGATATTATAATTAATTGTACGCCAGTGGGCATGTTTCCTAAGGTTGGAGTCTCACCAGTTAACAAGGAAATTATAGCTAGGTTTAAAGCAGCAGTTGATATTATATGCAATCCTATTGAAACAGAGTTCTTAAAATATGCACGTGAAAGTAAAATTAAAGCTGTAAATGGTATTTATATGCTTGTTAGTCAGGCCATTGCTTCAGAAGAAATCTGGAATGATATTTCAATTGATGAAGAGATTGTAGATGAAATATATGAAAAGTTGCTTGAAGAGGTAAGTGGACATGGCGAAAAATAATGTGATTTTGATAGGTATGCCGGGATGTGGCAAGACAACTATAGGCAAAATTTTATCTAAAAAAATAAAAATTAGCTTTATAGATATGGATGAATATATAGAAAAAACTGAGAAAAAGAGTATTACTGATATTTTTGAAGCTGGAGAAGAAGCATTTAGAGATATTGAAAGTAAAGTAGCAGAAGAATTAGCCCATATGGATAATGTGGTTATATCTACTGGAGGAGGAGTTATAAAGAGAAAAGAAAATATTACGGCTCTAAGAGAAAAAGGATTTATTGTATTTATAAACAGACCGCTTAACAAAATAATGGAAGATGTAGACACAGAGACAAGGCCACTTCTTAAAGAAGGAAAAGAAAAATTAAAAAAACTTTATGAAGAAAGATTTGATTATTATAGATGTTACTGCGATTTTGAGATAGTAAATGATGAAAGTCTTGAAAAGGCAGCAGAAAGCATAAATATGGAGTTAAAGAAGAGGGGGATAATATGAAGATATTAGTTGTGAATGGACCCAATATTAATTTTTTAGGAATAAGAGAGAAAAATATATATGGAAAAAATACTTATGAAGATTTATGCAAGTATATAGAGGATGAAGGTAAAAAACTTGGTGTAGAAACAGAGGTAGTTCAAAGCAATTCAGAGGGGCAAATTATAGACTTTCTTCAAGCTGCATACAATAAAAAAGTAGATGGGATAGTTATAAATCCAGGAGCATATACACATTACAGCATAGCAATATATGATGCTATAAAGGGCGTAAATATTCCTACTGTAGAAGTGCACATAAGCAATGTACATACAAGAGAAGAATTTAGAAGAAAATCCGTTACTGCTCCTGCTTGTATTGGACAAATATGCGGCTTTGGTTTTTACGGATATATTATGGGGATAATGGCACTTAAAAATAATTTAAACTAGTTTGGAAAAACAATTCTTGCATATCATAACTTTACCGCCGTTTGCAGATATACAGTTTGATTTGGAAATGGCTTTTCCACATACTTGACATACTACAGAATTGTCATCCTTAGCCTCAGCTTTATGCTTTAAAAGAGATGAAACTGAAGCTTTTTTTCTATTTGGTGGAGGACCGTATAATATTGGTTCTTCTTCTTCTTTTCTTTCAAGTACAGAATAACTGATTTTAAACTTGCTTTCTGCAAAAAGTTCAAGTTCAAATCTTGGATTCTTATTATCGTAAAATTCCTCTATTATAATCCGCCTTATTTGAGCGTCATTTATTATTATGCCGCTTTTCTCAACTCCATCAAATATGCTTTTAGTTATGTTGTTTGTATCCGGATGTCTTTTTTTACTTTTATAAAAAACCTTAAGTATTGCTATGACAGCCTCATCAATTACTGTACTTGGATTTTGACTGCGAGCTGCATAAGCTATTTTTTCTTCATATATAGCATATCTATCATGATATTGTCCAGAGTTATATGGCAAAATAGCTCTTCCATTTACATTGAATAATTTAAAATTCGATTTTGAAATTGGTGAACCATCAACTATTATTTTTGCATATTTATTCTTCATGTGATACTCCCATTTATATTTATTATTTTAAGCTTTTAGATAATAATGCATACAAGTATTATAACACAAACATATGTTCAGTTTAAATATACCTATGTAAAATTCTTATTGTAATATCATTAAAACTATTGCAATGGAAACGGTTAACATGTATCATAATACATATTAGAAAATATTTATTTAGATTAGGAGGAAGTATTATGCAGCATTTAATTAACGGTTTTCCAGAAGGATTTTTATGGGGAGGAGCAACAGCAGCTAATCAATTTGAAGGTGGATATGATGAGGGAGGTAAAGGACTTAGCGGTGCTGATGTTTTAACTGGGGGAACTCATACAACTTCCAGAAGAATTACTCCTGTTTTAGATCAGAATGAATATTATCCAAATCATGAGGGCATTGATTTTTATCATAGATATAAAGAAGACATAAAGTTGTTTGCTGAAATGGGTTTTAAAGTATTTAGACTATCGATAGCTTGGGCTAGAATATTTCCAAATGGAGATGACAAGGAACCAAATGAAGAAGGTCTTAAGTTCTATGATGACGTGTTTAAGGAACTTAAGAAGTACGATATTGAACCCTTAGTTACTATATCTCATTATGAGGCTCCATTTAGTTTAACTAAAAATTATAATGGTTGGGCAGATAGAAGGCTAGTTGATTTTTTTTATAGATACTGTGAAGTTATTTTTAATAGATATAAAGATGTAGTAAAGTACTGGCTTACCTTTAATGAAATTAATTGTTTAACAACACCTTTTGGAACGTTTATGGGTGGAGCAATTATGCCAAAGGGAAATGGAGAACTTAACAATATACAATTTGACGATGAACAGCTTAGATTTCAAGCACTGCATCATCAATTTATAGCAAGTGCAAAAGCAGTAAAGCTAGGACATGAGATAAATAAGGATTTTAAGATAGGCTGCATGGTAGCTTACATGTGCACATATCCGCTCACTTGCAATCCAGATGACTTGCTTTTGGCTCAGGAGAAGGATAATATGAATAACTTCTTATGTTCTGATGTACAGGTAAGAGGAGAATATCCAGGCTTTGCAAAAAGATATTTTAGAGAACACAATATAAATATAATAATGGAAGAAAATGATGATAAAATTTTAAAGGAAGGCTGTGTTGACTTTTATACTTTTAGTTACTATAGTTCAAACTGTGTAAGTGCTGAAGGAAATAAGGACAAATCAAAAGGAAATGTTTCAACTGGACTAAAAAATCCATATTTAAAAGCAAGTGCATGGGATTGGCAGATTGATCCAAAGGGCTTAAGGTGGTCTTTAAATAATATTTATAACAGATATAGGATACCACTAATGGTTGTTGAAAATGGTCTGGGTGCAGTTGATACTATTGAAGAGGATGGATCTATCAATGATGATTATAGAATTGAATATTTAAGAGAACATATAAAGCAAATGAAAGAGGCTATAATAGATGGAGTAGACTTGATTGCATATACAACTTGGGGCTGCATAGATTTAGTCAGTGCGGGAACTGGTGAAATGAAGAAGCGTTATGGCTTTATATATGTAGATAAAGATAATGAAGGAAAAGGAACTTTAAATAGATTAAAAAAGAAGAGCTTTTATTGGTATAAAAAAGTTATAGCTACAAATGGCGAAGAGCTAGATTAAACTAGTTGTTTTATAATTTTAGGTTTATAACATTTTTCCATTGTGATAAAATATATAAAGTAAAATCACTGTGTGTGTAGTAGACTATTTATGTTTTGAAGAAGCATAGTGCATGTATAGTTTTCTTTATATGATTGATTTTACTTACAAAGTATTTTGGAGGAAATTTTAATGGAAAAAGATATAGTAGTAGTACTTGGAATAGAAAGCAGCTGTGACGAAACTGCTGCATCAGTTGTTATAAATGGAAGAAAGGTTTTGTCAAATGTAATATCATCTCAAATAGATGTTCATACAAAGTTTGGTGGAGTAGTGCCAGAGGTGGCATCAAGAAAACATATTGAAAATATTTCACTTGTGGTTGAGAAAGCACTTAGTGATGCGAATATGACAATAGAGGATATAGATGTTGTTGGAGTTACATATGGGCCAGGACTTGTTGGAGCACTTTTAGTTGGACTCCAGTATGCAAAAGGTCTTGCTTATTCGGCACACAAAACCTTTATAGGTGTAAATCATATAGAAGGGCATATAAGTGCTAACTTTATAGAATACCCTGAACTTGAGCCGCCATTTATGTGCCTTGTTGTGTCAGGGGGACATACCTTTATAGTGTATATGAAGGATTATGGTGAATTTGAAGTAATAGGTCAGACAAGAGATGACGCAGCAGGAGAGGCATTTGATAAAATTGCAAGAGCAATTGGTCTTGGATACCCAGGAGGACCTAAAGTGGAAAAGGTTTCTAAGGAAGGCAATCCTGATGCTATTAAGTTTCCAAGAGCTAATTTTCATGATAATTCTCTTGATTTTTCTTTTAGTGGACTTAAATCAGCGGTACTTGGATACTTAAATACAAAAAAGATGAAAAATGAGAATATAAATGAAAAGGATGTGGCTGCTTCTTTTCAAAAAGCTGTAGTTGATTTTCTTGTAGATAATACTATGAAAGCTTGTAAAATTAAAAATGTTGATAGAATAGCTGTAGCAGGAGGCGTGGCATCAAATTCATTTTTAAGGGAAAAAATGATGCAAGAAGGAAAAAAACTTGGAATAAAAGTAATGGTTCCAAGACCGATTTTGTGTACAGATAATGGAGCAATGATAGCTAGTGCTGCTTATTTCGAGTATAAAAAGGGAAGAACAACTTCTTTTGACATAAATGCAATCCCAAATTTAAAATTGGGTGAAAGATAAAATATATATTGTAAAAAAACGGAAATTATACTATAATATGTATATATCACTATAGATATACCAGTATAAAGTATTTAAGAGGTGATGAATACATATGGTAGCTGAGTTGAATGTAGGAAAACGTAGTGAAAAGAGAAATTCTAGAAAGCAAAAGAATTATAGAGTTTACAGGTTTTTGGAGAAAAACATATTTATAGTAGTATGGATAATGATTTTGATTGTGCTTTTGGTTGGAAGTATTTTCCCTTATATATATTATAAAAATTTAAGTAAAACATATATAGAAATAAAGTCAATCTTTTACTGTACTATTATAGGTATGTTAATAGGATGCTTCTTAACTGTTTGGGCTAAAATATGGTACGATAAAAAGTTATGTGATATAAAATCTAGAGAAAGCATAAGAAATTATTCTAGACTTATTAAAGCTGATATGGAGAGGACAAGCAGACTTTTTAAAAATAAGAGGTTCACACTTGTAAAGATAAGCAGTATAACAGTTATGAAGAATTGGATTGAAGCTTTTGCTAAAATTTCATCGCAGCTTACAAAAGGAGAAATGCAGCAGCTTTTTAATTATTATTCTCAAATAGATAAGCTGTCGCAGTATGAAGACAGAATAAACAAGCATCTTGAGATTATGCAGTGTGGTACACTTAAGGACTACCCCTATATGAAAGAATATAAGGAGCTTATAAAGTGCTTTACAATTGAGATAGGAATTCTTTTTAAAGTTAATGCAGATTTAATAAAAGAGAAACTTGTAAAGCTTTGTGAAGGAGATTTTTAATAGAGGTAGCTTATAAAAACAATATAATTTAACAAAAATAATAGGGGGTATAAAGCACCCTATTATTTTTTATTCAAAATCAATTTTTCCATCTTTCATAGATATTTTTATATGTCTTACATCCTTAAACTCACCTTTTAAATAAAGTTCAGCAAGTTCATCTTCTATATATTTTTGTATAGTTCTTCTGAGTGGGCGTGCGCCATATTTTTTGTCATAACCTTTTTCTAATATAAAGTCTTTTACGTCGTCAGAGACTTCTATATCAATATTCTTTTCTTTTCCTTCTCTTAGAACTTCTTTGAGCATTAAATCTATAATCTGTTTTAACTCTGTTTTATTTAATTCTGTAAAAATTATAGTTTCATCTATTCTATTTAAAAATTCTGGTCTGAAGGTTTCCTTTAAAACATCATCAACCCTATTTGCAAGGGAAACATAATTATCTCTTGAAAAGCCTATGCCATTTGATTTTAAACTTGTTCCGGCATTTGAAGTCATTATTATAACTGTATTTTCAAAATGTACTGTACGTCCCTGACTATCAGTAAGTCTACCATCTTCAAGGATTTGAAGAAGTATGTTAAATACATCTGGATGAGCCTTTTCAATTTCATCTAGAAGTATTACAGAATAAGGATTACGTCTAACCTTTTCAGTAAGCTGCCCACCGTTATCATATCCAACATATCCTGGGGGCGCTCCTATAAGCTTTGATACGGTATGTTTCTCCATGTATTCCGACATATCTATTCTTATTAGTGAATTTTTATTTTCAAATAATTCTTCCGCTAGGGTCTTAACAAGTTCTGTTTTACCAACACCAGTAGGACCAACGAAAATGAAAGAAGCAGGTTTTTTTTGCTTTTTAAATCCAGAACGATTTCGTCTTATAGTTTTTGCTACACTTGATACGGCTTCATTTTGACCTATTATTCTTTTATGAAGTCTTTCTTCTAAATTTAAAAGCTTTTCTGCCTCTATTTCAGTTATCTTTTTAACTGGAATTTTAGTCCAGGATTCTACTACAGAAGCAACATCGTCTAGGGTAAGAGTAATATTTTTATATTGGGCCTTAAAGTCGTTTATTTTATCTTGTATTCTACACTGTTCAACTTTAAATTCTGCTGCTTTTTCAAAGTCATTGTTTTGAGAAGCAGTTTCTATTTGAAGTTCTATATTCTTTAATTCTTCTTTTAACGCTTCAAGTTCAACAAGACCTTTATTTTTTAGATTAGCTCTTGAGCCGGCTTCGTCTATTACGTCAATTGCTTTGTCTGGTAAGAATCTGTCTGAAATATATCTATCAGATAATTTTACGGCGGCTTCAATTATGTCATCTGGTATTGTTACTTTATGGTAGTCCTCGTAATAAGTTTTAATTCCTTTTAGTATTTCTATAGTTTCTTCAGGAGAAGGTTCATCTACAAATACAGGTTGAAATCTTCTTTCAAGTGCAGAATCCTTTTCTATATATTTTCTATATTCTTCAATTGTTGTAGCACCAATTACCTGAAGCTCACCTTTAGCAAGAGATGGTTTTAAAATATTTGCAGCATTTAATGAACCACTTTCTGCATTTCCTGCACCTATAAGGTTGTGAATTTCATCTATTATAAGTATTATATTTCCGTATTGCTTTACTTCATCTATAATACCTTTCATCCTAGCTTCAAATTGTCCTCTAAATTGTGTTCCAGCAACTACTGAGTTTAATTCTAAAAGATAAACTTCAGTATCATAAAATCTTACGGGAACCTTTTTTTCAGATATTCTAACTGCTAAACCTTCAGCTATGGCAGTTTTTCCAACACCAGCTTCTCCTATTAGTATAGGATTATTTTTGGTTCTTCTATTTAAAATTTGAATGACTCTATCAATTTCTCGCTGGCGACCAATTACTCTGTCAATTTTATTGTTTTTGGCTTTATCTGTAAGATTAGTGCCATAAGCATCAAGATATTTTTTCTTTTTTGCTTTTTTTGGCTTAGAGTCTTTTTTATTTGAAGTGGTTTGTGAAAAGTTTTCTTCTTCTGGAATACCTTCTTGAACTTCGCCTGATACAGCATTGTTAAAAAGATTCATTATAGAATTTCCTGATTCATCTGAGATAATTTTATTTAAATCTATATTTCCAAGCATTTCATTCATTTGCTCGTTTAAGTTTTCAAAATCTTCTTCCTTCATATCTTTTGTATCAACCATTTGGGTTAGAGGCGAAATACCCATTTTTTTAGCACATGGAAGACATAAGCCAACTAAATCTTGTTTTCCATTTACAACTTTATTTGTAAAAATAACAGCTACATTTTTTTTGCATACTGAACATTTAATCATAAGTATCATCTCCAATATTCACGTTTACAACTATAAATTGCTTATATACATTATACCAGAAAAAAGCAATAAGTATATTAATAATCTTAAACTATATTATTAACATATAGAGAAAAGTAATTTTATTATTGAAAAAATTATAGGGTTACGCTAGAATTGTTTTGTATGGAGGGGTGTTAATGGCTATATATGATTTGATTGTTATAGGTGGAGGAGCAGCTGGACTTACATCAGCAATTTCGGCTAGAGAAGCTGGGATAGAGAATATACTTGTAATTGAAAGGGAAGATAATCTTGGTGGAGTTTTAAATCAATGTATACATAATGGATTTGGGGATGAAAATACTACAGGACCTGAGTATGCAGATAAATTAAAAAATAAAGCTATGAATATGAAAATAAGTTATAAAGTTAATACTACAGTAATTGATGTAGATAATAAAATGAACGTGACAGCTGTAAATGAAAGTGATGGAATACTGGAAGTTAGCGCAAAAGCTATAATATTTGCCGTTGGGTGTAGAGAAAAAACAAACAGTGGAATATATTTTCATAAATCACATTGTTGCGGGATATTTTCAGCTTTAACAGCACAAAAATTTATTAATATAGAAGGCTATATGCCTGGAAATAATGTTGTAATATTAGGTTCCGAGGATATTGCACTTATACTTGCAAGAAGAATGACTATAGAAGGAGCTAAGGTTAAGGCTGTAATTGAAAAGGGAACTAAGTGCATTGGGAGTAAAAAGAATGAGACAGAATGTTTAGCTGATTTTAATATTCCTTTTTTTACAAAACACGTAATAACAAAAATAAAGAGCAATGGAAGAATTGAAGGTGTTTATGTAGCAAGCTTAAATGGAGATAATAAAATAATTAAAGAGACTGAAAAACTTATTGAGTGTGATACTCTCATTTTGGCTTTGGGATTTGTGCCTGAAAATGAACTCATGATAAAGGCTAATGTTTCTGTTTCGAGGGTTTCTGGTTCACCATATGTGGATGAAAACTTAAAAACAAATGTAGATGGAATTTTTGCTTGTGGCAATGTTATTCATCAGCATGATTATGTAAAGAGTGTTTATGATGAAGCTTATAAAGCTGGTAAGAATGCAGCTCGTTTTATTTTGCAAGCATGAGTCAATAATAATTTACTGCAAGCGATTGCATGAATTAATATAGTATTTTATGGACAAAATTTAATGGAAAAGCTGCACAGATGATTACATTAAATTCTGTGCAGCTTATTTTAGGTGAATTTATTATCAAGCATACTTTTATTTTTGATACATTTTAGAGTAGTATTCTTCAAGCATTCTCTTAACAGAAAAATAATCTTTAGTAGATAAAATGCTATTTTTCATCATTTCAATCCACTTATTTCTGTCTGAATAAAAAGTAGGGATTACTTTATTAATTAGTACATCATATAATGCTTTTGAATCATGTTCATCTATGAATTTTATGTCCTCAGATTCAACACCATCTCCAAATTGCCAACCGTTGATACCATCTTTGCAAGCTTCAGGCCACCATCCATCAAGAATACTTACATTAAGTACGCCGTTCATGGCTGCTTTCATTCCAGAGGTACCGCTGGCCTCTAGAGGTCTTCTTGGGTTGTTAAGCCATATATCAGAACCATGAGTAAGCATTCTTCCAATTGTCATATCATAATTTTGTAAAAATACAACCGAATTTGGATATTTCCTTGAGAATTTAACCAAGTTTTCAACTATACCCTTACCTATATCATCAAGTGGATGTGCTTTACCTGAAAATACTATTTGAATTTTTCCTTCTCTAAGTAATGGATCAATTATATCCTTATTTGTAAATAATAAATCGCTTCTCTTATAGGGTGCAGCACGTCTTGAGAAACCTATTAAAAGTGCATCCTTATCCAGTTTTACTCCGTTTCTTTCATAAACAAAATCTATCAAAGCTTCTTTATTTTTCATATGTTCGTTCCATAAAGCGTCTTTATCATCATTTTTAGCAGCAGAAATCATATTTTCATCTACCCAAGTTGGAAGATGAATAGCATTTGTAATTCCTATTATTTCAGATCTTCTAGAAACATCTTTCCACATTTTGTTTGCAGTCTCTTTATGAAGCTGAGCTACTGCATTTGAAATTCTTGAAAGTCTAAGAGCTCCTACAGTCATGTTAAAAGGGGAACCTCCAAGAGATACTAATTGTTCAATGGTTAAACCATTATTTGCACCCATATACATTAATCTATCAATAGTATGTGATTCATTTCCCTGGACTATAGGAGTATGAGTAGTAAATACGATTTCATCTTTTGATTTTTCTACAGCCTCATCAAAGGATAAACCTGAATCCATCTTTTCTTTAATTAACTCAAATCCAGCAAAAAGTGCATGACCTTCATTAAAATGATATACATCAACATCAATTCCTAGAGCTCTTAAAGCCCTTATACCACCTATGCCAAGAACTATTTCTTGAGCTATTCTTTCTTCTCCAAACCAACCATAAAGTTGTCCTGTTATCCAAGTATCTTCATTTTCAGGAAGGTCAGTATCCAGTAGATAAAGAGGGGCTGTACCAAATTTATCAAGAAGCCATACTTTGCATATTACATTTCTTTGTCGAATTTTAACATTGATTTTTACTCCAGTATCCTTTAAAAAATCATATTTGTAATTTTTATAAGAATCATAAGCTTTATCATTTTCATCTATATATTGATCGCTATATCCTTGTTTCCATTTCAAGCCTATACCTACCATAGGATATTCATAATCTTTTGCACCTTTCATGTAATCTCCGGCCAATATTCCAAGTCCACCTGCGTAAGTTCTCATGGAAGCATCAACTGCATATTCCATACAAAAATAAGCTACTTTCGGTAAAGTTTTATTCATAATAAGTTACACACCTTTCTTAAATATTATAAATTAATAGTTAGAATTAACTTTTGGTTTAATACAATATTTTATAGGTTATAAGTTTATTTCTTCTACATTTAAAATAATGTTCCTCTTTAAAATTGTCATATTTATTAAAAAATTGTTATGATGATCTATGTAATTATATATTTGCCCATGTTATTATGTTTAAAGTTCATAAATAAAGTATAGATTGTGCAATCGATTGCATTTATACTATAACATTATTTTATTATGACTTCAAGAGAAATATTATCAAAATTTTTTAAAATATATTGGGAAGCTCTGTTTTAAAAATAAACTATTAAAAACTTAAAGTTTAAGAGTAAAATCTTTATAAAAATAAAATTCCAGAGGAAGCTAAATCCTCTGGAATTTTATTCTGTACTTTAAGCACTTCTATAGATTTAATTGTAGAATTTATAAATACAGTTTAAACTCTAAAAGCAATACTTAAAAAGCAAATATTAATTTACCTGAAATTAAAGATACAGGTTTTGCCCTAAGCCAACTATTTGTTGCAGTATTATCATAGAAGTATAGTGCTCCATTTGTTGGGTCAGCACCTCTAAGAGCTTCCTTTGCTGCACTTAGTGAACTTGCGGTTGCAGCATTATTTATCATGCCATTTTCAACTGGAGTGAATTGGTAGTATCCAGAATCAGTGTCATAGATAACCTTTGTAATAGTATTTGGGAATGTACCGCTTTTGACTCTATTAACTATTACTGCTCCTACTGATTTCATTGCAGTATAGCTCTCACCGCCAGCTTCTGCATTTATAAGTCTTGCAAGTAAATCAACTTCGGCATTAGTACATGAAATTACATAAGGTGATGCTATAACCTGCGACTGTGAACTACTGTTTTTAGCAGGAATAGCTAAAGTTTGTCCAGGATAAATGTAATCTGACCATATGTTATTTGCCCATCTAAGATTACCTAAAGTTACACCAAATTTTTGAGATATAAGATAAAGTGAGTCACCACTTTTAACCGTGTAAACGGTATCTGGAACCTTTATAGTTTGTCCAGGATATATGGTGCTTCCAGCTAAATTATTATATTCCATTAGGTAATTTGTATTTGTACTATAGCTTCTACTTATAGTGTAAAGTGAGTCACCACTTTTAACGCTGTAGGTTGCAGCATGTACATTGTTTGAATTTGCTCCAGCTATGGCTATAAAAGCACCAATAGCTAAAAATTTTAATTTATTCATAAGTATCCTCCTTCTATTTTGCCTCCGAGGTTAGCTTGCGGGTTCGGGTTGAAGGCACCCTATCTTTAGGAACATATGTTTAAACTATATAAAAGCTTTAAAAGTTTTTTTGTCAATTATTTAGCTTGTTATATGTTGTTCTAAAGAATTCACCCAAATGTGATCCCCCGTACTTCATTTAGAAGATTCGGCAAGTATAGTTGACATTCTAACATATACTTTAGAGCAAAACTATGTAGTATTTATGGTAATTAAGTAAATACAATTTTAAAGTCACAAAAATATAACTTAATTGTATTCACATATAAAGCCTTACATGGATAAATTTTGAAGGAATATTTTCTTTTTCTTGCACAGTAGAAATAAATAATCTAAAATGGTATTAATAAAGAAAAAGTTTTGGAGATGATTTTATGACTGAAAAAATGTTTTATGATGACCCATATATATGCCAGGGAGAAGCAAAAATAGTAGATGTAGTGGAGAAAAATAATAAATATGAAGTTATTTTAGATAAAACCCCATTTTATCCAGAAGGTGGAGGTCAGCCTTGTGATTTAGGGACTATAAATGGAATACCAGTTGAGTTTGTTCATGAGAAGGATGATGTGATTTATCATGTTATGAGTAAAAAACCTGATGGAGAAATAGCAGAATGTAAAGTGGATTTCCAAAGAAGGAGAGATAACATTCAACAGCATACAGGAGAACATCTTTTATCAGCAGCATTTTTTAAATTATATAAGGGTGTTAATTGCGGCTTTCATATGGGAGAAGATTACATAACGATTGATATTGATATGGAAGAAGTAACTGAGGCTATGGTTCAAAAGGTTGAAGAAGAAGTAAATAATTATATTTATATGAATGTGCCTACAAAAACTTATTTTATGAGTAAAGCTGAAGCACAAAAGCTTCCTCTTAGAAAGGCTATAAAGGCAGAGGGAAGGATAAGGATAGTTCAGCTTGGCGATGTTGATTATAGTGCATGTTGTGGGACTCATGTTGTTAGAACAGGTGAAGTAGGTATTGTAAAGATATTAAAAACTGAAAAATATAAGGGAATGACAAGAGTTTATTTTAAGTGCGGAGAAAGAGCACTTAAGCATATTATGAAAGAACATGATATAATAGGTAAGCTTCAAAAATCTTTTTCTACAGAGGAAGATAAATTAGTTGATAGAGTAAATTCTCAAAACGAAGAAATTGCAAATCTTAGAAAAGAGATTGCCGAATATAAGAAAAACGAAGCAAAAATACAGGCAGAAAAACTTTTAAAGTCTTTGCATTCTAAATTTATATCAGCGGATTATGAAGATAAGGATTTTGATTTTATAGAAGGGGTATATGATTGCTTAAAAGATGAAGAAGCAGTTATTATATTGACGTCAGGTAAAGATAACAGAATTATTTTTGCACAAAATTCTATAGATAATGTACAGTGTGGGAAGATATTCAAGGAAAACATAAAGGAATTCAATGGTAGAGGTGGTGGAAGTCCTAAGAGAGCACAAGCAGCTTTTTCAAATAAAGAAGATTTAGATAGGTTTGTGGAATTCTTAAAAAGAAAGGTATGAGTATATGAATAATTTATTTGAGTATTCATTAAAAACTTATAAAAATGAAGAGTTTTTAGACATAACTGACTTGGTTAGGAAATCATTAAAGGAAAGTAAGGTACAAAGCGGTACCCTAACTGTATTCTGTCCACATACTACAGCAGGAATCACTATAAATGAAAATGCAGATCCAGATGTTGTTAGTGATATAATACAAACTTTAGATAAAGTTTTTCCTATAAGCTGGAATTATAAGCATGCAGAGGGAAATTCTCATGCACATATAAAAGCTTCACTTATGGGATCAAGTTGCACAGTTATTATTGAGAATGGAAAGCTTAAACTTGGAACCTGGCAGGGAATATATTTTACAGAATTTGATGGACCTAGAAACAGAAAGGTTTATGTAAAATTAACGAGCGATAATATTAAATAAAATTAATAGAGCTAAAAATTTAAAATGAGTGGCAAGTTATGCTTAACCTTTATTCATAACTTGTCACTCATTGTTGATTTTAAAATTTAATAAATTAGCTGAGTTTATAGGGTTACTATACAAAGCACATGCTCTTATTCTGCTGCTTGCAAACCATCATGTAGGATGATTACTTATCATTGTATTCTATTATGTCTTTTATGACCTCTCCTCCGATTATCATTCCTGCTACAGGAGGCACAAAGGATATACTTGCTGGAATCTGACGTTTTGCAGTACACTTTCTTGAACCATTTGTGCATACACAGCCTTCTTTACAGGTTATTACTTCACCTATCTTAGGCTTTTTAGGCATTTCCTCAGAATAAAGTACTTTAAGGGATTTCACACCTCTCTTCTTTAGTTCATGACGCATTACCTTGGCAAGTGGACAAATTTTAGTTTTATATATATCTGAAATTCTAAATTGAGTAGGATCTAATTTATTTCCTGTACCCATACAGCTTATTATATTTATGTTATGCTCCTTGCACCATAATATAACCGAAATTTTTGATGAAACAGTATCTATAGCATCTATTACATAATCAGTATCTTCTGGTATTATATCATTTATATTTTCTTCAGTTATAAATGTCTGATATGTATTTACTATGCAGTGAGGATTTATACTCAAAATTCTTTCCTTCATTACTTCAACTTTAGGTTTAGCTATAGTTTTAAAAGTGGCATGAATTTGTCTATTAAGATTAGTTAAGCAAACAGTATCATCATCTACAAGCGTTAAAGTTCCAATTCCTGATCTTGTAAGCGCTTCAACCGTATAACTTCCAACTCCACCTATACCTAAAACGACAACCTTGCTGTTGTATAGTTTTTCTAAGTTATCTTTTCCAATTAATAATTCTGTTCTTGATAATGAATGTTGACGCATTTATTTATAGCTCCTTACATTAAAAATTATAGATATAGAATATCACTAAAAATAAGTAACTTCAACAAAAAGTATATTTATATATTTTTTTATTAATCAATCTTTACAAATTACTAATAATACATTAAAATAATCTTAACGTTAAATTTTTTTTAACGTTAAGATTATTTTAATGAGGTGGGCTATTTGAATAACAGTATATTAAAAAACAAAAATTTTTTATGTTTGATTTCTGGAAAGTTAATATCTCTTATGGGGACGCAAATTCAAGATTTTGCTATGTCACTTTATGTTCTTAAGATAACAGGTTCAGCAGCTAAGTTTGCATCAGTTCTTGCAATTACAGTTATTCCACAGATAATATTGGGGCCAATTTGTGGAGTTTTTGCAGATTGGTTTGATAGAAAAAAAATGATGGTTTTATTAGATATTTTAAATGGACTTATAGTTTTATCCATGGGAATTGTTTATAAAGTAAATGGTATACTTCCAATGTCTTATATTTATTTTTCAGCTGTAGCATTAACAGTAGTTTCTTTGCTATATAGTTTTACTGGTTCTGCAGTGCTTCCAGGGATTATAGAAAAAGATAAGCTTTTAAAAGCAAATTCAATTAATTCAACGATCACTTCAATTCCACAAATTGCAGGGCCGCTTTTTTCTGGAATTATATTTGGATTCTTTGGGCTTTTTTATGTTATAGTTATAAATTCAATTAGTTTTTTTATTTCAGCATTATTTAATATAGTCATTGATATACCTAAGAATACGCGAAAAAATTTGAAATTTGATTTTAAGCAATTTAAGGTTGATTTTAAAGAAGGTTTAGTCTTTATAAAAAGCAAAAAAATAGTTTTTAAAATTGTCGTTTGCGGTTTTTTTATAAATTTTGCTCTTGATCCACTTTCTTCTACAGGGCTTACGTATATTGGTAAAAAGGTTTTATTATTATCTGATGCAAAAGTTGGTACAATGCAGTCTATGATAGCTATGGGGATTTTAGCTGGCTCTATATTATCAGGAATTATACAAAATAAATTACCTGAAACTAAAATTTTTGGGATTGTAGTTACCATAAGCGGAACTATAGTTTTAAGTGTTTGCCTGGTACTTGTTTTGTTCTATAATAAAATGATTTTGAATGTTACAGTGATAAGTGCATGTATTATAACATTATTATTTGTCATGGTTGCATTTATAATTGTGTGTAATATAGTATTATCGACTATATTTCAAAGGGAAGTACCAATGGATTTTATGGGGAGAGCGTCTTCAGTTTTAAATACTTTATGTACAGCTGCAATGCCAGCTGGACAAATGATTATAGGTGGTATGTTTGATTATACTAAAGCTTATGTTCCTGTTTTTGTAGCTGGAATGATTATTCTACTTTCTGGATTAGTTTATATTGTTACGCAGAAAAGCAGTAATATAGTAGAGGAAAAAGAATGTAAGAATGCATGACTTTTTTTATTATATAAAGTATGATAAAGTAATTGTAGAAATATCACATTACTTTTAGGAAGTGAAAAGTATGGAAAAAGAAAAAGTGCTTACAACATTAGATCAAATAAGAGTTTATAGTGATCCATACAGAATTGAAATATTGTTTGCCTTTCAAAGATTTGATAGGCCAGCAACCTGTAAGGAGATTGCAGATAGTATGAATGAGGTTCCGGCAAAGGTTTATTACCATATAAAGAAAATGGAGAAGGCAGATATATTAAAGTTAGTTTATACTAAGGACGTAAATGGTATTATAGCAAAGTACTATGAACCAACAGCAGAGGACTTTGAAATTAAACAAGACTTTAAGGGAAAAGATTCTATAAATACTATGCTCGGAGAGACTTATCTTAATACTTTAAATCAAATTTTTGATAAAGCGAAATCAGATTTTTTGAAAATTATTCAAAAGAGTGCGGAAAATCATCGTAAAGGTAAAGGTGTAGTACAATATTCGGAGGTACTTTTAACTGATGATGAGGCAGAAGAACTCCATGAGTATATTGATAAGATTATAAAAGAAAGAGAGAATGAAAAAAACAAAAATTATAGAGTGTTTTTTTCAATGATAAAAAGTAAGGAGTAATAATCTTTTAAAATATTAAAATAATTTGGAATAAATTAAAATAAGAAATATATGTAGTTGATTTATAGCAATATGTATATAATATGTACAAAACTACTAAAATTGAGGCTGTCGTACTAAGATGTTAAACCGTAATTTATAAAGAGTACCAATTAATCATAATTGTGGAGCGTTTTAACTTGCCTGGCTTGTTAAAATTCTTCACTTCTTAGATAATTAACGGTATTTATAAATTACTAGTGAATAACTTTTTTAGCGCGGCAGCTTCTTTTTTATAAAAATGTGTTAATATATATATGCTATTTTTTTACAGATAATTTGTAATACAGTTCAATTATTTACATATTAATACTTTTATGATAATATATATTACAAAGTAAAAAAATACGTATACAATAGAAATTGGGTGTTAATTATGAAGACTAATGTTATGAAAAATAGAAACTTTATGTTACTTATTTTTTGTAAATTCATTTCGTTAACAGGAGATGAAGTACAAAGCTTTGCACTGTCACTGTATGTACTTCAAATAACAGGTTCAGCTGTTAAGTTTGCGTCTGTAATGGCAGCAGCAACAATCCCTAGGCTAGTAATTGGACCAATTTGTGGAGTTTTTGCAGACTGGTTTGATAGAAAGAAACTTATGATTATGCTTGATATAATTAATGGTATAGTAGTCATTTCTTTAGTATTTATTTATAAAATTAATGGTTATTTAAGTATGGGATGCATATATGCAGTAGTAATAATTTTGGCTGTGTTAAAAAGATTTTATAATTCAGCAGCATCTGCAGTAATGCCAACAATTGTTGAAAAGGAAGATCGTTTAAATGCCAATTCTATAAATTCCACTAACTCCTTTATTCCAGAAGTTATTGGACCACTTATTTCTGGAATAGCAATTGGATTCTTTGGAATTAGTTATATAATTTTATTTAATGGGATAAGCTTTTTTCTGTCAGCATTAATAGAAGTGTTTATTAAAATTCCGAAAAATAATGTAAAAGATGTTGAATTTAATTTTAGTAAATTTAAAATGGATTTTGCTGATGGTATTAGGTGTATTAATGAAAAGGGTATACTTAAAAAATTCACAATTTGTTGCTTTGTCGAGAATTTAGCTCTTAATCCTGTTCTATATATCGGAATAAGATACATAGGAAAGAATGTGTTTAAAATATCAGATGCCTCCATTGGAACTATACAAGCTGTATTTACATTTGGAGCTGTAATAGGTTCAATTATTCCAGGTTTATTTAAAAGAAAAATGGATGCAGGTAAATCATTTGCAATTTCAGTTAATTTGTCAGGAATATCAGTAATTCTTGTAAGTTTTATTTTGATTCTGTACTACAATGGTATAGTTACAAATTTAATAATTGTAATACCTCAAATTACAATTATTATTACGATTATGGTAATATTTATAATTATATCAAATGTGTTTTTTACAACTGTTTTTCAAAATGAAGTGCCAAATGAAATGCTTGGAAGAGCTATTTCAGTAGCAGGAACGGTGTGTGATGCGGCAATTCCAATAGGCCAAATTTTTATAGGGGCTTTATATGATTATACAAAATCATATGTGCCAATGTTCTTATGTGGAATTATTATTCTTTTTTCAGGACTATATTTTGTAATTAGTGAGAAAATTAATTCTGTTAAAGAATGTAATTTATAAAATAACGATAGTAATGTTATTCATTACTATCGTTATTTTATAGTTATTAAAAATTCTTAAGTTTATGATATTGAGTGACTAAATCCTAGATTAAGATTACCAGTGTTTTAGTTTGGCATTTAATATTAAGAAGACTAGTTTAGGGTTCATGAATCATATGGGCTAAAGCCCAAACCCAAGATCATGGAGAAAACTAATATTAGGTTTAGATATCACATGGGCTGCCGCCCAAACCCCGGTGGTTTACTTCCATTCTAGCTGGCGGCGTTGAAGTTCTCGATTGGCTTGTTTTTCTCTGATGTTTTTTAAAGCTTCTTTATCCATATGGTCTTTATTGTGATCTATATATTCTTTTGTTGATCTATAGGTTTCTTCTAGGTGCTCTTTTTCTTCATGAGGACTTGTAGTGTCGCCCATTATTTTAACTTCAAGGGTGTTAATTTGGTCTTCTCTTCTTTTTTGTTTTTCTTCAGCGGTTTTTATAGCTTCTGGTGATGAATACTTGGCGCCATTTTCAAAATGTCTTTCTGTTCTGGTATGCTTTTCTACTAAATTTTCAAGCTGCTTAATTTCATTTTTAGTTTCGCATTTATCATCCATTTTTACTCCTCCTTTAGCTGGAAACGCACTTGCTTCAATATAGTTAATTTACGCTTGGGAAAGTATTAATAAAATTAAATTTCATATATCTTTTATAGTTTGTACATAATAGAAGAATGTATACTGGAAAATTATAATTGTACTGAATAATAATTTTATATTTATATTAAAAAAAGCATAAATTTTAACTAAACATAATAAAAAAGTTTACAGCTTATAAATTACTGTAAACTTTTTTTGCAATTATTAAAAAAGCGAACCATTCCATCCCCAGGTATCAATTTCCTGAATGGTTATATATATAGAATCCTTGGGTATTTGAAGCTCTCTTTCAAATAAATCACAAATATTAGCTGTTAAATTATTTTTAGAAGTCTTATCAGCACCTCCAAATATTTTTACTTCAACAAAAGCAGCTTTTTCTTTTTTATCGCCTTTAAAATATAAAGAATAATTATCTTCAAATCCAACCATCAGCCAGCTTTCACTTTTGCCAGGAATAAGACTGATTAAATTTCCAAGTTCATTTTTTAAAGTTTCTTTCTTAGTGTCATCCATTTTTACGGTTACTTTTGAATTTATAAATGGCATAAAAAAACCTCCTAATAGGTAATTATTTTAAAATTGGC
Source organism: Clostridium neuense (assembly GCF_045310695.1). NCBI lineage: Bacteria > Bacillati > Bacillota > Clostridia > Eubacteriales > Clostridiaceae > Clostridium > Clostridium neuense. The sequence goes on along the minus strand of NZ_JBJIAA010000006.1, from coordinate 33,443 downwards.
ACATAATATAGATATAACACTTGAAAGGTTAGGCTGTCAAATGATATGCGATAGTTGGGTAAATTTTATTTGACATTAGAATATAATATTGTTAAAATATATTTAATACATTAGTGTGATAAAGCGATAAAGTAAAAGTGGGATGTGATATGAATGATAAATTTAAGAAAGTATATACCAGAAGGTACAAGGGACATTTTATTTAGTGAATATACAAATAAAAAAAATATAGAAGATGTACTAAGAAGTGTTTATATAGAAATGGGCTATAAGGAAGTAAATTCACCAACTTTTGAATTTTACGATGTATATAATCTTAGGAATCAGCCTATAAAGCAAGAAAAAATGTATAAGCTTTTTGACAATATGGGAAGAATGATGGTGCTGAGACCAGATATGACTACACCCATAGCTAGAATTGCAGCTACAAAAATAAAAAATCAAAGTTATCCAGTTAAACTTTGTTATACTGGCAATATTTATAGAATGAATGAGGTTTTAAATGGGAAAATAAGTGAAGTAACTCAATCTGGAATAGAAGTACTTGGAAGTAGTAATTTAAGAGCTGATGTGGAGGTATTAATAGCTGCAATAAAAGCACTTATAAAAACTGGACTTAAAGAATTTAAAATAGAAATAGGGCAGGCAGAATTTTTTAAAAGCATAATTGAAGATATAGATATTGAAGAAGAAGGTATAGAAAAACTTAGAACCTTGATTGAAAATAAAAACTTTAGTGAGGTTGAAAATTTTATATCGGAAAATAAAGAAAAGTTAAAAGAAAAAAGCATTATACTTTCTAAGCTTCCAGAGTTGTTTGGCGGTAAGGAGATAATAGAAAAAGCTGAAAAACTTGTGAATAATGAAAAGGCGCTAGCTACATTAAAAGCAATTTCAAAGGTATATGAGATTGTTGAAAATTCAGGTTATGGAAAATATCTTTCTATAGATCTTGGAATGGTACAGCATATAAATTATTATACAGGATTAATTTATAGAGGTTATGCTAAAGGAATAGGGGATGCACTTTTAAGTGGAGGAAGATATGATAAATTAATAAGTCAATTTGGACGTGATATTCCGGCTACAGGACTTGCTATAAATGTTGATAGTTTAATGGAAGCCTTAGAAAATGACAATGAAAATTGTAATAGTAGTTATACTTTTTATATGATTTTTGGAGAAAAAATTGAAAAGGTATATTTAGAAGCTGATGAACTTAATAAAAAAGGTATAAAAGCGGAGGTAAGCCTTTTTGATACTGTTGAGGAGACAATAGAATATTGTATAGAAAATAAAATTAATAAAGTAAAAAATGTAGATAATGGAGAAACAATTGATGTGAGGGGTATTAGCAATGAAAGATAATGTACCTATTAGAATTGCACTTACAAAAGGAAGAATAGAAACCAAAGCAATAGAAATATTTGAAAAGGCAGGTATTGACTGCAATGAGCTTAAAGATAAGGGAAGAAAACTAATTTTTCATGATATAAAAAATAATATAGACTTCGTACTTGTAAAGGCAGCAGATGTTTTAACTTACGTTGAACATGGAGCTGCTGATATAGGTATAGTTGGGAAAGATACCCTTATGGAAATGAATAAAGATTGTTATGAAGTATTAGATTTAAAAACAGGCAAGTGTAAATTTTCATTAGCATCTTTACCTAATTTTAAGCTAAATGAGGGCTGTAATAGAAAAAAGATAGCAACTAAGTATCCCAATGTTACTAGAAATTATTTCAGAGAAAAGGGTATGGACGTTGAGATAATAAAAATTGAAGGCTCTGTTGAACTTGCACCAATACTTGGACTTGCAGATGCTATAGTCGATATAGTTGAAACAGGTAATACGTTAAAGGAAAATGGGCTTGTAGTATTTGAAGATATATGCAGCATAAGTACACGAATGATAGTAAATAGAGCAAGTATGAAGCTTAGAAAAGATGAAATATCGAAGATAATAAGCAAGGTGAAAAATATTTAGAAGGGAAAGAATATATATGAATGATATTATGAACATTATATATAGTGGCAGCAAAGAGGGAAAAGAATATTTTGATACTCTAAAAAACAGGCAGGGGAAAGCGGATGATAGGGTAATAGAAGTAGTAGAAGACATTCTTAAAAATGTAAGGGAAGGCGGCGATGAAGCTTTAACTTACTATACTAGAAAATTTGATTGTCCTAATATAGATAATATAAAAGTTTCAAAGGGAGAAATAAAAGCTGCTTATGATAAAGTAGATAAAGATTTTATAGAGGCACTTAAAACTGCAAAAGATAATATATGGAACTTTCATGAGAAACAAAAGGAAAATTCTATGCTTGTTCCATCAAAGGATGGAATAGTTATGGGACGTATTGTTAGGGCATTAGAAAAGGTTGGAATATATGTTCCGGGAGGGACTGCAGCTTATCCATCTTCTGTTCTTATGAATGCAATTCCAGCAAAAGTTGCAGGTGTGGAAAAGATAATAATGACAACTCCACCTATGAAGGATGGCTTTGTAAATCCAAATATTTTGGTTGCAGCGGATATTTCAGGTGTAGATGAAATTTATAAGGTTGGAGGAGCTCAGGCAATTGGTGCTTTAGCTTTTGGAACAGAGAGCGTTGAAAAAGTTGATAAGATAGTTGGACCTGGAAATATTTTTGTGGCAATGGCTAAGAAGAGTGTATTTGGTTTTGTAGATATAGATATGATTGCAGGACCAAGTGAGATACTTGTAATATCAGATGGAAAAGGAAATCCTGAGTATATAGCAGCAGATTTAATGTCACAGGCCGAACATGATAAACTTGCCTCTGCTATATTGGTTACTACATCAAAAGAACTTGCTGTAAAAGTTATAGAGGAATTAAAAAAACAAGTAGAAAAGCTTGAAAGAAAAGAAATAATATTAGAATCGCTTAAAAGTTATGGAGCTATAATCATTACGGAAAGCATAGAAGAGGCTATTGAAATTGGAAATATTATAGCACCTGAGCATCTTGAGCTTATGCTTGAAAATCCTTTTATGTATTTAGGCTATGTAAAAAATGCTGGATCTGTATTTTTAGGGTATTATGCTCCAGAACCACTTGGAGATTATATGGCAGGACCTAATCATGTGCTGCCTACAAGCGGTACCGCAAGATTTTTCTCACCTCTTTCCGTAGATGATTTCGTAAAGAAGTCAAGTTATCTTTATTATTCTGAGAATGCCTTAAGTGAGGTAAAGGACAAGATTGTAAAACTTGCAGAAACAGAAGGATTGACTGCTCATGCAAATTCTATAAAAGTAAGATTTAAGCAGAGTAGAGAGTAGCGAGTAGAGTTAAGGTGGATTTATTTTCCTTACATCAGATAAATCTTTACTCTCTGCTATAATAGGAGGTTTTATTGTGAGAAAGGCAAATATACAAAGAAAAACAGGAGAGACAGATATAAGCGTTGAACTTGATTTAGATGGTGAGGGCAAATATGAAATTGATACGGGTATAGGATTTTTTGATCATATGCTTTCATTAATGGCAAAACATGGGCTTTTAGATTTAAAGGTTAAAGCTAAAGGTGATACTTATGTAGATTCACACCATACTGTTGAGGATGTTGGAATAGTAATTGGTGAGTGCATTAAAAAAGCTCTTTCAGATAAAGCATCTATTAATAGATATGGAACTGCTTTTGTACCTATGGATGAGGCTCTTGCACAGGTTTCGATGGACATAAGTGGAAGACCATTTCTTGTTTTTGATGCAGAATTCACAACAGATAAGCTTGGAACTTTTGATACTGAAATGGTGGAAGAGTTTTTTAGAGCGGTGGCTTTTAATTCAGGAATAACACTTCATGTAAGAGTTCTTTACGGAAAAAATAATCATCATATGATTGAAGGGGCTTTTAAGGCTTTTGGAAGAGCACTATGCGAGGCAGTATCAAGGAATAAAAGAATAAAGGGAGTAATGTCTACTAAAGGGATGCTGTAAAGGGGTGAATATAATATGAAAAAATTAGCTATTGTTGATTATGGAATGGGAAATTTAAGAAGTGTACAAAAAGCTTTTGAATTTATAGGCGCTGAGCCTTTAATAACTTCTAAGATAGAAGAAATAAAAAATAGCGATGCAATAGTACTTCCTGGCGTAGGAGCTTTTCCAGATGCTATGAAGAATTTAAGTGAACTAGGTCTTGATAAGGTAATGTTAGATGAAGCAAGGAAAGGAAAACCATTCATGGGTATTTGTCTTGGAATGCAGCTGCTCTTTGAAGAAAGCGAGGAAGTAAGGACAACAAAAGGACTCGGCCTTATAGAAGGAAAAGTAAAAAGACTTCAAGTTGATTTGAAAATACCTCAAATAGGTTGGAATAATCTTAATATCTCAAAACCATGTGCTGTGTTAAAAGATACAAAGAAAAATGAATATGTGTATTTTGTGCATTCATATTATGCAGATTTAAAGAAAGAGGATAATTTAAATGCCTATTGCAATTATGGGGTAAAGGTACCTGCTGTTGTAAGCAGTGGCAACATATTTGGACTCCAATTCCATCCAGAAAAGAGTGGTGATGTAGGAATAAAAATGCTTAAAAACTTTTGGGAGCTGATAAAATGATAATTTTGCCTGCAATTGATATAAGAGAAGGAAAATGTGTAAGGTTATACAAAGGAATATTTGAAAAATCTGAGATAGTAGCTGAAAGCCCCGTAAAAACAGCTAAGTCTTTTGAAGAAGCAGGAGCGGAGTATATACATGTTGTTGATCTTGATGGAGCACTTAAGGGTGAGGTTGTAAATATAAAGGCTGTAAAAAATATAGTTAAAAATGTAAAGGTGCCAATAGAGCTCGGCGGTGGAGTAAGAACTATAGAAACAATTGATAAACTTATTGAAATAGGAGTTAAAAGAGTTATTCTTGGAACAGCAGCTCTCAATGATAAAATATTTGTGAAGGAAGCTGTTAGAAAGTATGACGATAAAATAGCAGTAGGAATAGATGCTAAGGATGGTTTTGTTGCTGTCAATGGCTGGCTTGATATTAGTAAAGTCAATTATATAGAATTTGCAAAACTTATGGAGTATATAGGCGTAAAGAATATAATACTTACGGATATAAGTAAGGATGGAACTCTTGAGGGCCCCAATTTTAGTATGCTTCAGAGACTTAAAGAAAGTGTGAAATGCAATATTACAGCATCTGGTGGAATAAAGTCTATAGATGATATTTTAAAGTTAAATGATATGAATCTTTATGGAACAATAGTTGGAAAAGCGATATATAGTGGAAATGTGAATTTGAAGAAAGCGATTAAAAGGAGTAGGGATTAGAGAGTAGAGTGAAGGCTGATTTATCTTCCTTACTCTCTACTCTATATTAAGTGGGAGGGATTAACTTGCTTACTAAAAGAATAATACCATGCCTTGATGTGGATATGGGAAAAGTGGTTAAGGGAATTAACTTTGTAAATCTAAAAGAAGTTGGAGATCCAGTAGAAATTGCTGGCTTTTATAATAAAGAAGGAGCAGACGAAATAGTATTTTTAGATATAAGTGCCACCAATGAAGGTAGAAAAACTATGATAGAAGTTGTGAAGAAAACTGCGGAAAGAGTTTTTATTCCTCTTACGGTTGGGGGTGGAATAACAAGCTTAGAAGATTTCAAAAACATTTTAAGAGCTGGAGCAGATAAAATATCTGTAAATTCAGCAGCTATAAAAAGACCTGAGCTTATAGCAGAAGCAGCTGAAAGATTTGGAAGTCAATGCGTTGTAGTTGCTATAGATGGTAAAAAAAGAGCTGATAATTCAGGTTGGAATGTTTTTATAAATGGCGGGAGAATAGATACAGGACTTGATGCTGTGGAATGGGCAATAAAATGTGAAAGCCTTGGAGCAGGAGAAATACTTCTAACGAGTATGGATGCTGATGGTACTAAAAATGGATACGATGTTGATTTTACTAATACTATATGTAAAAGTGTAAACATACCAGTAATAGCATCTGGAGGCTGTGGCAAATTGGAGGATTTTAGCGAAATATTTAAAAAAAGTTCTGCTGATGCGGCTCTTGCAGCTTCTCTTTTTCATTATAGGGAACTTACAATAAAGGAAGTTAAAGAGTATCTAAAGAACAGTGGGATAGAAGTTAGAATTTAAAATAAAGGGTGATATAAATTGAAAGTAGATGACATAATTGATATAGTTGACTTTTCAAAAGGACTTGTGCCAGCAATTGTTCAAGATTTAGAAAGCAGTGAAGTGCTTATGCTTGCATATATGGATAAAAAAGCTCTTGAAAAAACCATAGAAACTGGGACTTCATGGTTTTGGAGTAGATCAAGAAAGTCATACTGGAATAAGGGAGAAACTTCTGGACATTTTCAATATGTAGAGGAAATAGGCGTTGATTGCGACGGAGATACTATATTGTTAAAGGTTAGACAAATTGGTGCGGCCTGTCACACTGGAAATAAAAGTTGTTTTTATAGAAAATATGATTTTATAAGGAGAGGGAATAATGATTGATAAGGGAGTTTTAGATGAGTTATATTCTGTTATAAAAGATAGAAAAGAAAATCCAATGGAAGGCTCATATACCAATTATCTTTTTGATAAAGGAATAGATAAAATACTAAAAAAGGTGGGGGAGGAATCTACTGAAGTTATAATAGCAGCTAAAAATAAAAATAAGGATGAATTTGTAGGAGAAATTTGCGATGTAGTATATCACCTTATGGTACTGATTGTAGAGAAAAATATTGAACTTAATGATATAGCTGAGGAATTATATAAGCGAAGCAAAAAGATTGGAAATAAGAAAGCTGAAAGAAAACCTGTTGAAAAAATATGAGCTGTTGTTATACAATTATAAACGTAGTTGTTTATCTATTATTTAATTTCAAAGAGGAGATGTGGTTTTGAACAACAGCGTTTTTACACAAGTTGAAATCTTAGTTTTGATGATGATTGTTGGAGTAGTTTTAAGAAAATTAAAGATTATAACTGATGAAGTTAATAAGGGGCTATCATGTATACTTGTAAATGTGACAATGCCCTTTTTAATTATTAATTCATTTAATTTTAGTTTTTCGAAAAGCATGCTTCAAAAGGGCACTATGATTTTTTTGTACTCATTAGCAATACACATATTTCTTATATTTTTAAGTAAGATTAGTTATTTTAAGTTTTCACAGGATAAAAAGAAGGTTATGAAATTTGCAACTATATTTTCAAATTGTGGATTTATAGGATATCCGATAATTGCAGGTTTATATGGTAAGGTGGGGGTTTTTTACACTTCTATATATACCATACCATTCAACATTTTTTTGTGGTCTTATGGGACACTTTTATTTACTGATAAAAATGATGAAAGTATACTTAAAAAGGTTTTTTTAACTCCTCCAATGGTTGCTATGTTTATTGGACTTATAATGTTTTTCTTTTCGCTGAAACTTCCAAATGCATTTATTAAAACCGCAGAAAGCATCGGCAATATGACAACACCACTTTCTATGTTTGTAATAGGAGCAATGCTTGCAGACGTAAAATTTAAAGAAATATTTTCAGGTATTAATGTTTATTATGTAAATGTTATAAAACTTCTTATAGCACCTTTAGCTGTATTTTTAATTTTAAATACGTTAGGAGTTCAAAAAACTGTTCTGGATATATGTGTAATTTTAACAGCGATGCCGTCTGGTACTATTGTGGGAGTTTTTGCAGAAAATTATGGTGCAGATAAAAAAATTGCATCAAAATGCGCTTTTTTAAGCACAATATTATCTGTATTTACAATACCACTTATATTTATGTTATTATAGATAAATTAAAAAAAATTTGTTATAATTTTAGTGGATTTAAGGAAAATTATCTTTAATAAAATTTGAAAGGTGAGGCAAATATGAATATTGATGAATTAACAGTAAATACCGTAAGAGTTTTATCAGCAGAAGCTATTCAAAAAGCAAATTCTGGTCATCCAGGAACTCCACTTGGAGCAGCACCAGCAGCATATGCATTGTGGTCAAAAATATTAAAACACAATCCATCCAACCCTAAATGGTTTGATAGAGATAGATTTGTTTTATCAGCAGGTCATGCATCTATGCTGCTCTATTCACTTATCCATTTATTTGGATATGGAATTACAATAGAGGACATAAAAAATTTTAGGCAATGGGAAAGCTTGACACCAGGTCACCCAGAGTATGGGGTTACACCAGGAGTTGAAATAAGTACAGGACCATTAGGTCAGGGAGTTGCTAATGGGGTTGGTATGGCTATTGCAGAGGCCTATTTAGCAAAGAAGTTTAATAAAGCTGACATGAATATTGTTGACCATTATACTTATGTTCTTGCAGGAGATGGATGCATGATGGAGGGGATTTCATCTGAAGCTGCATCTTTGGCAGGTACTCTTGGCCTTTCAAAACTAATAGTTATATATGATTGCAATAATATATCTATAGAGGGAAATACTGAAATAGCATTTAGAGAAAATGTTGGTGATAGATTTAAGGCTTATGATTGGAACGTTATACAGGTCGAAGATGGAACTAATATGGATGCTATAGTAGCGGCTATAAATAAAGCTAAAAGTCAAAATGAGAGACCAACTCTTATAATATCAAAAACTGTAATTGGTTTTGGAGCATCAAAACAAGGAACAGCAGGAGTTCATGGTTCACCACTTGGAGATGAAGGAATTAAAGAATTAAAGAAAAACTTGGGTTGGGACTACGAAGAAGATTTTTATGTTCCAGAAGAAGTAAAAGAGCATATGCTTAAGCTTAAGAGTGAGCTTAAACAAAATGAAGATAAATGGAATGAACTTAGAAAAAAATATGCTGAAAGCTATCCAGAATTGTCAAAGGAATTTGATGAATGGATGAGTGGAAGGATAGCAATTGATTTAGATAAAGTAGAAGAGTTGTGGAATGTAGAAAAACCTATGGCAACAAGAGATGCATCTGGAAATGTGATAAATGCGCTTGCAAAGGTTGTTCCAAATCTTATTGGTGGTTCAGCAGATTTAGCACCTTCTAATAAGACTTATATGAAGGGTAAAGGAGATTTTTCAAAGGAAGATAGAACTGGAGCTAACCTTCACTTTGGAGTTAGAGAACATGCTATGGCTGCTATTGCAAATGGAATAGCCGTACATGGAGGCTTAAAAGTATTTGTTTCAACGTTCTTTGTATTTAGTGATTATATGAAGGGTGCTATGAGAATGTCAGCACTTATGCATCTTCCTGTAGTTTATGTACTTACGCATGACAGTATAGGAGTAGGTGAAGATGGACCAACTCATGAACCAATAGAGCATTTAGCTGGACTTAGAAGTATACCAGACTTAACTGTTTTTAGACCATCAGATGCTATAGAAACAGCTGCTGCTTGGAAATATGCACTTACTGAAAGTGATGGACCAACAGTATTAGTACTTACAAGACAAAAGTTGCCATTATATAAAGAAACTCCAAAGGATTTAAAAAGAGGAGCTTACATACTTAAGGATTCTAATAAAAATAAACCAGATATGCTTCTCATGGCATCAGGTTCTGAAGTTGAATTAATATATAAGGCAAAGGATGAATTGCTAAAGGATGGTATAGATGCAAGAGTTATAAGTGTATCTTCGTTTGAGTTATTCGATGCCCAAGATGAAGAATATAAAGAAAAAGTTATGCCTAAAGAAGTTAGAGCAAGATTTGCTGTAGAAGCAGCTTCTTCTTTTGGATGGCATAAATATGTAGGACTTGACGGTAAAGTGCTTTCAATAGATCACTTTGGAGCTTCTGCACCAGCTGAAATTTTATTTGAAAAGTTTGGTTTCACGTTGAAGAATGTAGTAGATATATGTAAGTCTATTGTAAAAAATAAATAATTAACTATAAATTTAAAAACGGTGTGCATTATGCATGCCGTTTTTTTAGTGAATTTAAGTTAAAATTATGTTTATATATTCCATATATGGATATAATAATATGTAAATAAATGAATTAATAAATAAGGAGAATAATATTATGAATAAAATTCTTTTAATAGGCAGAATGACTAGAGAGCCTGAAATAAAGCGCATTGAAGAAATAGATAAGGTTAAGTGCAATTTTACAATAGCAGTAAATAGAAAAGTAAAAAATAGTGAGGGAATATTTGAAGCAGATTTTATACCTGTGGTTGTATGGGGGAAAATAGCCGAAAGCGTAGCTAAGTATATGAAAAAAGGAAGTCTCATAAGTGTAATTGGAAGACTTCAAGTAAGGAGCTATAATGATAAAGATAATAATAAGAAGTATGTTTCAGAGGTTGTAGGAGAAGAGGTTCAGTTTTTGGAACGAAAAAAGGAATCCATTTCATAACTATTTACAGTAAATGTTCTTTATGAGTTAAATAAAATATATAATACAAAGTTGCTAGTGATTATTTTAAAAAAGGGATAACTACCTTAAAAATAATACTTCCATATTATGATTTGGGTGGTTTTACACCTTATGATTTGATTCATCTAACATATTGTACTCAGCCTAGAAGTGCTCTTAACTATCATGCTATTCACATAGAGTTATTGCATGCACTTGGAAAAGTAACTGGAGAAAATACTTTAAAGCAATATGAAAAAAATGGGAGTCATATATAAAAGGTTTATAGGTGACTGCCGTACTGAAAAAATTATTCAATCGTAATTTATAAATAACGTTAATTATCTAAAAGTGAAGGGTTCTGCTATGGCAAAATGCTAAGGATATTTTTCTTAGACTTTGATACGGAAAAATTATTAACTTGAGTTAAAGATTTTTCGTAGTAAAACTTAGGAAAATCAACCTTAATTTTTTACTGAAAGTAAAACTCTTCACTTTTTATTTGTACAGCATCATAAAACTCTTTACCTTTCAAGAAAGTGAAACCCTTATTTTTTAGCAAGCATAACGAGTTAAAATCCTTCACTATTATGGTTACTTAGCAATCTTTATAAATTGCAGTTTGACATCTTAGTGCGACAGCCGATTTTTTATAAGCAAATTAATTTCATAATAGATTATTTAATATTTAAAAAAATATTAAGTATAATAATAATGGTATTGTGTATGTGAATTTTAAAGAGTAATATATATTTTAAGAGAGGTGAGTAATTTGGAAGATAATAATAGCTTTTATACTAAAGGAGAGGAAATTGCTAATGCGATAACTCATGGAATTGGAGCACTACTTGCTGTAGCAGCTCTTGTGCTATTGATTGTTTTTGCGGCAAAGTATGGAGATGCATGGTATGTGGTTAGTTATACGATATATGGTGTGTGCCTTGTTTTGCTATATTTATTTTCTACTCTATATCATAGTATTTGGGCTAAAGGTGCTAAGAAAGTCTTTAGAATATTTGATCATGCTTCAATATATATATTAATAGCAGGAACCTATACTCCTTTTGCACTTACTGTACTTAGAAAACATGGAGGATGGATTATTTTTGGAGTTGTATGGTCTGCTACTCTAGTTGGTATAGTAATAAAGGTGTTTTTTTGCGGAAAATTTGAAAAAACCTCCACACTTCTTTATGTAATAATGGGCTGGATGATAGTATTCTATATAAAAACATTAATTGCTGTTGTACCAATAAATGGCATAATATTACTTGTTGCTGGAGGAATAATATATACATTAGGTGCAGGGCTATTTTTGTTTGATAAAATCCCATATAATCATGCTATATGGCACTTGTTAGTTATAAGTGGAAGTGCATGCCATTTCTTTTGCATATTACTTTATTTAATTAAGTAATTTATAAATAACATTATCACTATTGATATATCACTATTGATAATCATATCAGTAGTGATATAATTAATTAAGATTATCTTATATTGATAGTAAAAAAATACATATGTAAAAATAAATAATTTGTATGGTGATATTGAATTATTTTAAGTATGATCAAAAATCAGGAGGAATTATAAAATGGAAAAAATAGCTTTAATAACAGACACTACTGCGGATCTTTCAGAAGAAGTAATTAATAAATATGGAATTAATGTTTTATCTTTTAGAATTATTTATAGTGATAAGGAATATAAAGATAAAGTGGATATAACAGCAGAAGAAGTTTATAGGAATTTTAAGTTTGAAATACCTACATCATCAATGCCAGCACTTCAAGATATGGAAGATTTATATGATAAACTTGAGAGAGAAGGATATACTCATGCTATAGCAATTACCCTTTCAACGGGATTATCAGGAATATTTAATGGTCTTAAGCTAACAGCAGAGAATCATAAAAATATTAAATCTTTTATATATGATTCAAAATCTGTGTCATTGGGAGAAGGAGTTTTAGTTGAAGAATGTGCAAAATTAATACAAGAGGGGAAAAGCTTTGATGAAATTGTTAAAGAAGTTCCACTTATAAAGAAAAGAATACACATGTTTTTTGTTGTTGGTACTTTGGAGTATTTAAAAAAAGGAGGAAGGATAGGAAAAATAGCAGGTACAATAGGACAATTCTTGAATATAAAGCCGATAATAGGGATAGATGAAGAGGGATGTTATTATTCTTACGATAAGGTTAGAGGAAGAAAACAATCTCTTAATAGGATATATGAGATAGCAAAAGATATAATAAGCAAAGGAAAATGTAACGTTTATATTGCACATGGAGATGCAGAAGAAGAAGCCCATGATTTATTTAAAAAAGTAAAAATGCTTCCCAATGTAGTAAATTTATATTTTGGTGGTTGTGTAACACCTGTTATAGGCGTTCATAGTGGTCCTGGATCTCTAGGGATTGTACTATTAGAGTTAGAGTAGGTTAAAAAAGCTGAATATGGATATAAAAGAAGAAGAGAAGCGTTTATATGAAGAGTATAAGCGAAAATTAGCAGAGCTTAAGAAGGTTGAAAAAGAGGGTAAAGCGGTTGGGCAGGTATTTACTAAAGGATTGTTACCACTTTATGTACTTTATATATTGAGTTTGGGAGCAACAAATGGTAATGATATAGCGCATAAAATAGGTCAAAAAACTAACGGTTTATGGGTTCCAAGTACAGGTGGGATATACCCTATATTGAAGAAAATGGAGAAGGCACAATTAGTCATAGGCACATGGAATGAAGGAAATAAGAAAATTCAAAAAATTTACAATATTACAGATAAAGGTTTAATAGAGCTTGAAAATAAGAAATTACTCCTAAAAGATAAAATGAAAGAGGCACTAGAGGTTTTTAAGATTGTTTATAAAGATCTGTATGATGAAGAGTGATATTTTTGTATCATAAGCATAAAATAATTTATAGTACTTAAATAGGAGGATTTTAATGAGTCTATATTTACTGTTTATAATAGCAGTGGCTCTTTCATTAGATGCATTTGGTGTAGCATTAAGTATAGGATTTAACGAAGCAGTAAAGAAGAAAAATAAAATACTTTTTGCAATTTCTTTTGGTACTTTTCAATTTTTGCTAACTTTTATAGGAGCATACGCTGGTTTTGTTTTTAATACTTATATAGTAACTATTCCCCAAATTATAGGAGGTACTGTTATATCTATTGTGGGAGTACTTATGATAAAAGATGGTTTCCAAAAAAAGCCTGAAAATATTTTTTTGAATTTTAAGATGTATATTATATTAGGTATTTCTGTTAGTATAGATGCTGCAGTAGTTGGATTTACAATATTTAATAAAATTAATGGAAATTATATGATTATGCTTCAATCAATATTTATAGGAATAACCACATTTATAGTATCTAATATAGGTTTTTTAATAGCAAAATTTCTAAGAAGAATAGAAATAATAAAGAGATACGCTAATTACATAGGCGGAGTGATTTTAGTTTTATTTGGCATAAAAATGATGTTTTTTTAACTAAAAATTTTAAATAAAAAAGTAGGAGTTTCCATATCTCCTACTTTTTTATTTAAGCTATATTTTAAATCAGTGCTGATTTTTTATAAAAGCTATTTTAAAATATAACCTTTATTTAAAATTTGAAAGTATCTATTAGCTTTTTAAGTTCTTCTGCTTGCGTGGTTAATTTTTGTGCTAAATTAAATATTTCTTCATTTACTTTTGTTTGTTCTATTACTGAAGCTGAAACTTCTTCAGTAGTGGAAGTATTTTCTTCAGAAACACTTGCTATGCTGGAAATATTATCATTTAATGTTGTCTTCTCTTTATCAATTAAATTTATAGCTTCTATAGAAACTTTCATTGAAGTTTCTATTTCAGAGATAGATTTTTCAATTTCAGAGAAGGTGGAAATTGTATCCTTAACTTGTGCTGCTTCGTTTGAAAAAGTACCTTGAGCCTTCATTGATAAGTCAAGCGAGGACTTTATTGAAGTATTAATTTTATTTAATATAACCCCTATATCATTTGAAGCATTTTGAGATTGAGCGGCTAATTTTCTTATTTCATCCGCAACAACAGCAAAACCTAATCCCGCTTTACCAGCACGAGCAGCTTCTATTGAAGCATTTAAGGCAAGTAAATTAGTTTGCTCTGATATCTCGTTAATTTTACTCAATATTACAGTTATATTTTTAGTATTAGAAGCGAGATCATTCATTTTAGTTACTACTTGTTCCATAGCTTTTGAATTGATATTAGATGCATCATTCAAGCTAGCTATTATAGAATTACTCTTGGACAATAATTTTATTGATTTATCCGTTGCTGAGTTTACAGAAGTAAGTAAATTAACACTTTTGCTTATTTCATTGTTTAGATTATCAGATATTTGTAAGCACTTTAAGGTATCCTCTGTTTGAAGCGAGGAACCATTTGCTATTTCTTGTACAGCAGATGTAATTTCATTTGAAGATTCTCTAAGATTATTGGAAACATCAAGTATATATGACGAAGATTTATTTGTTTCCAAGCTTAGAGTTGAAGTACGTAAAAGTAGTTCTTTTAAGTTTATTATCATTTTATTGAAGTTCTGAGAAAGATTATTTAATTCTTTTATATTATATTTTTTATTGCAGTCAACATGAAAATTTCCATTGGATAAATCTTTTGTAATACTTATCATGTCTTTGATTGGCATAGAAATTTGGTATGTTGTAATAATGGAAATAATCAGTGAAATTATTATGCAAATCAAGGTTATTAGGGCTGTAAACATACCAACGGTTGTTGCAGTAGCCGATAATTCTGACTTTGGAACTAATCCTATAATTTTCCAACCAGTTTCTGTTGAAGTAGAATATACTCCATACATATTTTTATAAGTGAAATTTCCAGTAGATAAATTTTTTATTTTAGGAAAATAACTATCCTTTATTTTTGTTCCAATTAAGCTTTTATTTTTATTGGATACTATGTATCCATCAGAATCTACTACAAAAATGTATCCATCCTTGCCTATTTTTACATCAGATAATTTTGAGTTTAATTCATCTGTATCAATATCAAGACATAAGACTCCAGCAGGTTTAGAAGTAGATGGATCCCTTAGAAATCTTACAAGGCTTATAGTTAATATGTTTTGA
Organism: Clostridium neuense; assembly: GCF_045310695.1. NCBI lineage: Bacteria > Bacillati > Bacillota > Clostridia > Eubacteriales > Clostridiaceae > Clostridium > Clostridium neuense. Next base: position 17,964 of record NZ_JBJIAA010000006.1, on the reverse strand, counting down.
TTATCAGTACCACGATAAGCAACCTGTCTTGGGGCTGTCCAAAAAGCTTTGCCATTTAAAGAAATTGCTTTTTTGTACCAGCTTGAAGACATATCAAATTTTAGCTGACTATCAGATAATCCATTTGCGTCTGAAGTTGACGATAAACCGTTTTCATTTATTATAGCAGAACCTTTTATTATATCCATTGAATTAGCTATAGGCGCAAGATATGAGCTTTTTAACTCATTTCTTATTGTATATTGATCATAATAGTCAGATGTGTCTGTTACAAGTTTCGATATAAAATTTGGATTTTGAAGTAATTGCATAGAAGAATTATTTACAGTTGAATTTATTAGTTCAACATAGTTTTTTGTTTGATTTAGTATTTGTAGTGTTGAATTTTTAAAATCATTAGTTACTTTCCATTTTGATATTAAATATGTTACTATTCCACATACGAGCAGCGAAGCTACTATAAGTGAAGAGAAAGAAAGCACTAATTTTTTTAGCAATCCATTCTTAACTTTTAAATCTGCAATTAAATCTTTAGAAATATTTTTAGGTAATTTAGTTTTAGAATTTTTAGAGTGATTTTTAACCATTTATACCTCCCCCTTTATAATATATAGTACAATACAATGAAAACGATTTAAACATTATCGGCTACTTTTGATATAATAATACAAAAAAAATGTGCATATCAACCAAAAATTCGACATTATTTTAGTGAAAATTAATAAAAATATGAAACGGAAATTTGTATTTGATATCTATATTTATAGCTTAAAAGTTTACTAAGAGAATAATATTTATGCTATAATTAAAAATATATTATAAATTATATTAAGGTGATGTAATAAATAATGGAATGGAAAAATTATTTGCGAAATAAGAATATAAAGATTACTAAAGGTAGGATTAAAATTTTAGACATTTTAAACAAATCAGATAAGGTGCTAAATGTTCAAGAAATATATGACTACTGTAAAAATTGTGGACTCAATATGGATTTATCTACTGTATATAGAACTATAGATCTATTTGAGCAAAATAATATTTTAGATAAGGTTGACCTTGGAGATGGAAAGTATAGGTACAAGGTAAAATGTCACAATCATAAGCATATTTTAACATGCTGCATTTGTCATAAAGAGATAGAAATAGATTGTCCTATGACTCAAATTGAGGAATTAATAAAAAATGAAACGGGCTTCGTTTTAGTAGATCATGAATTAAAATTAAAAGCAATGTGTAAAGAATGTATAAGTAAGCACACCAATAAGCTATAAAATAAATTTATTCTGTGCTAAAGTTCGTATCTTTATATGGAACTTCCTTTATGTTTTTCATTTTCCATATGCCTGATTTGCTTTTTATAAGAGTTAATTCATAGCTAACAACACTGTGAGGCGGAGTTTTTTTAATTCCTGTGATTACTAAAGTTGACTCATGACCGTCGGAGAACTTTATATAATAAGAATCTATTTTATACAATTTGTATTTATTAAAAATTCCAGTAGTTGTATAATAATCTGCTGCATATGTTATATCACTGCATTTTTGTATTAATATTGTATGATGTATACATACTATAGCTAGAAACAATACTATTGCAGCTATAATGTACCTAAATTTAATTTTACGCATTTTAACAACTCCTATGGAAAAAATTACAAAATAATTATATAATTTATAACGCTAATTTGCAATAGCAATATATTGGAAAGGGTGGTTTTTTATTTGGATTTTTCATCTTTAGTTTTAATGGAAAAAGATAAAGAGGGCAAGGTTTTTATAAGAGAGTTAGGAAGCTATGTTGTAAATGAAGGAGCTGAATACATAAAAAAGCTATATTATAATGGAGAAAAGGTAGTTGCTTTTTTTGATACTAAGGTTGATGTTGAGGATTGGGAGTATAGTGCAGCTTATGACCTTATGGATGAGAGTGTTTTTTCATCGAAGGGTTTCCATATTATAGATGTGGATGATGAATATAATCCTACGTGGTGTGCAGAATTTGATTATATAGATGATTACGAAGAAATGGGAAAGAAAATAAATCTTTTATGCACTTTAATAAATAATGAGCTGAAAAGGATATTTAGTGTTATGAAGGATAAAAAAGAAGATTATATTTAGAATTTTTAAGGAGAGTAAATGGATAAGTTTCAAAAGTATTTAGTTGAAAGGTTATGCAGCAGTTGTGGTGGCAAATTAATAGAATTTAAAAATCATATAGAAAATGTAAGTTTTTGGTCTATAGTATTTGAAAGTAATAGTTTAAAATACTATATAATTTTTTCAGATATTGATAATACTGATAAAATAGGTGATTCAATTTGTTCATATGGTACTTTAAAAGATATTGGAAATGAATTTGTAATAAAGGTGATTTTTACCAATGGTAAATTAAATGATTGTCTAAATGATATTCAAGGCAAAAGTATTTTAATAGATGAGAATACTAAAAAAATTGTATATTGTGACAGTACAGTATCAAATATAGGCATGCTGCTGCAGGAATTTATAAGTGATATAGAAAGTACTAGTAAAGATAATAACTATTGGGTTACTTGGAGCATTATTTTATTAAACTTGATTATGTATGTTATTTCTTCTGTTCTTTCAGGAAACCCATTTACTATGGATATTAATGTTTTAAATACACTAGGAGCTAAGAATAACGAGCTTATTATGTCTGGACAATACTATAGATTTATAACCTGTATGTTTCTGCATGGAAGTATAATACATATAGCCTCAAATATGTATTCACTATATTGTGTTGGTTATATGGTTGAAAAAGTTTATGGTAGAATTAAATATGTTTTTATATATTTTTTGTCTGGAATAATATCTTCGTACGTGAGCTTTTTGTTTAGTGATGCTATATCTATTGGTGCATCTGGTGCAATTTTTGGTGTGCTTGGAGCTGTATTAGTGTTCTCCTTTAGGTTTAAGAATAGAATTGGTAAAGAACTTTTTGTAAATATAATAGCTGTAATAGTTTTAAATATTTTTATAGGAGTAAGCATGACTAATATAGATAATTTTGCTCACATAGGTGGTCTTATAAGTGGAATCATAATATCCGCCATTATAGGAGTAAACAAACGCGGGGCTTGGGCGTAAGCCCATTATCCTTCTATAACCCAAAAAAAGCACTCTTCTAGCAACGGCAGAAACCAAAGGATAAATAAAAAGCAAGGCCGCGGGGCTTGGGCGTAAGCCCATTATCCTTCTATAACCCAAAAAAAGCACTCTTCTAGCAACGGCAGAAACCAAAGGATAAATAAAAAGCAAGGCCGCGGGGCTTGGGCGTAAGCCCATTATCCTTCTATAACCCAAAAAAAGCACTCTTTTAGCAACGGCAGAAACTAAAAGATAAATAGAAAGCAAGGCCGCGGGGCTTGGGCGTAAGCCCATTATCCTTATTTATGAAAATGATATCTATAAAGAGTAGAGTTAAAGTTCTTTAATAATCATATAGAAAATATTTTATTGTATGATTAAAATATAAGGTGAAATTTTAAGGGATAATAATAATTCAGTTAAGCTTTAAAAAGAATATACTAAAGCCTAACTGAATATAATTTTTAGCTAATTAATTTGCTTATTCACATATTAACCATATGTAACGAATATATTTTGCTATATATGATAGGTTGGAGCATATTTTCAGTCCAGCTAGTAACAACATTGTTGTTACTAGCTGAGTAAACCACCAACTTAGCTGGTGGTTATGATTGCTTTTGTAATAATTTTTTTATATCATCGTCATACATAGTTTCATTTTCAAGTAGAGTATTTGTAAAATCCTCTAATAAATCTCTATTTTCAAGTAATAAATCTTTTGTCTTATTATATAAATTTTCTACAGTTGTTTTACATTCTTCTATAACTAAATTTGATACAGAATAGTTAATTTCGTATAACTCATCAATGTTTAAAAGACCTAAGCTTGTACCCATACCGTATTTTGTAATCATGTTTGTGATCATATTTGTGCTTTGTTTTAGATCGTTATAGGCCCCTGTAGTTACATTCTTCTTTCCAAAAATAATTTCTTCGGCAGCACGTCCGCCAAGTAAAACCATTATTCTTTTTATTATATAATCTTTATTTTGGTACATTTTATCCTGTGGAACACTTAAAGTATATCCACCGGCCCCTTTTGTGCTTGGAATTATAGTTACCTTTGATATTTTTTCTTCTGGAAGAAGCTTTAAAGAAACAATAGAATGTCCAACTTCATGATAAGCTGTTATTTTCTTATCATTAATGCTTATATAATCTCTATTTATTTTTTCATGTCCAGCAATAACTATTGAGAAGGCTTTTTCAAAGTGAATATTTTCAATGTACTTACTATTTTCCTTACAGGCAAGAATAGCGGCTTCATTTACTAGGTTTTCAAGTTTGGCTCCTGAAAAATATGCTGTTTTTCTTGCAAGATCATCTAAATCTATATTATTTATAGGCTTATTTTTCATATGGAGTGTTAGTATTTTTTTTCTAGCCGATATGTCTGGCAAGGTGACTTCTATATGTCTATCAAATCTTCCAGGTCTTAAAAGAGCTGAATCAAGTATATCGAGTCTGTTTGTTGCTGCAATAATGACTATACCTTGTTTCTCATTAAAACCTGACATTTCTGTAAGTAAAGCATTTAAAGTTTGATCTCTTTCTTCTGAACCACCAGATTTTCCTCCATCCCTTTTTTTACCTATTGCATCTATTTCATCTATGAAGATAACAGCTCGTCCATGAAGTCTTGCTTTTTTAAATAATTGTCTTATTCTACTAGCTCCAACTCCAACATAAACTTGCACAAAATCTGAACCAGACATAGCATAGAAAGGTACATTAGCCTCACCAGCTACAGCTTTTGCAAGCAGTGTTTTACCAGTTCCAGGTTCTCCATATAGTATTATTCCTTTTGGCATTCTTGCACCATAGGAATAATATTTTTCTGGACTTTTTAAAAAATCAATAACATCCTTTACATTTTCTTTTGCTTCTTCATTACCAGCTACATTTTCAAAGTTTACATTAATATCTTTTACTTCATCAGCGTTAAGATTATCTACAGCAAATACTTTTTTTGAAGTTAGTTTAGATGATTTTATGAAAACAGCTATGAGTGTTAGTACCGATAAAGCTAAAGTAATAGTTGGAATTACATCTATAACATATACGGGAGCTTGTTCTGAAACTTCAATTCCAGAATTTAATAAAGTCTCTTTAAATATTAAGTTTCTCGGATTATCTGTAATATAAGTAGTTCCATTTTTTAGTTTAACAGTTATATTTGGCGAATTTGTTAAATAAACTTTAGAAATTTTTTTGCTAGCTATATCATTTTGGAACTTAGAATAGTTTACATAATTGTTATTTTTATAATAAACATTAGATATTACTATTAAAAAAACAGAAAGTATAGAAACAAATAAAGGTATAAGCATATATTTGTTTTTGAAGAATTTCATAAGCGCACCTCCGCACAAGTTTGGTTTACATAATACATTATATACTCACAAATACGCTTATGTCTATTGGAAAATAGAGTAAAAACATCATTGCAATATAGGCTTTACTAATTGAAGTTATAAACTTATACTTTTATTGAGGCAATGAAAATTTTGTTAGGGGGAAGGTCATGAAGATATCAAGCGTCATAGTAAAAATAAGCGAAAATGACATTCTGCAAATAATTGAGGAGTATGTTGATGTTAAAGAATTAAGCATACAACAAATATCCATTGGTGATATTCTAACAGTATATGGTACATATAGTAAGGGCATAAAAATTCCATTTCAAGTTAAATTAGGATTTGGATCGGTAAAAAACAATATCGTTATGGCGAAAATATTAAGTATAAAAGTAGCAAAAGTAAGGGTGAGTATTGACATATTAACTTATCTTATTAATAAAGTTACTAATATATTAAAAGATATTGGTATTGATTTAAAAAAAGATAATTTGTATATAGACATAGATATTTTATCAAAAATAATTCCATTTATATATTTTAAGGTTAATTATATAAAATCACACAAAGGATATTTAGAAGTTGAAGTTGAAAATTTAATATATACAAAAGAAAAAGAAATTGAAAGTATACATAAAGAAGATAGCGATGAGAAGGTAAGGAAGATAGTTGATGGATATACAAAAATAAGAAAGAATATATGTAGTAAAATTCCTAAAAAATATGAAAAATTTGCTGAGTATTTTATGATTTTACCAGATTTAATAGTTTTACTTGGAAGGCTATTGAAGGATAATAGAGTTGAAATGAAAACGAAAGTTATAATAGCAGGAACAATTGCGTATTTGGCATCGCCTGTTCAGATAATAGCTGAAATTATACCAGTTTTGGGACAAGTAGATGATATAAGTCTAACATTTTTTGTTTTAGATAGAATTGTAAATGAAGTTCCTGAAAAAATTATAATTGAAAATTGGCAAGGAAATAAGGATATAATTTGCAAAATTAAGGATGGAACTAAATTTATATTTAATAATATTGGGACAGGCAATGCTATTAAAATTTTAAAGTATATAGCATCTATGAAGCGTAAAAGTAATAAAAAATAATGTTTAATAAAAAAAAAAATGCACACTATATATGTAGATTTAAATTTTATATGTAAGGAGTGTGTTATAATGAGATTTTTAAGAGGAATGACAGCAGGGGCTGTAATTGGTGCAGTTGCAGGTATGTTAATAATGCCACAGCTAAGCTGGAATACAAGAAGAAGATTTGGTAGATCAGGTAGAATTATAAGAAATACAGCTGAAGACTTGATGGATTCTATGAAAAGCTGGAATAAATAAGTCGAATTTAATCATTTAATTTGATAATTTTAATAAAGATATTTAAGTAGTAAAATGAAATTCAAGGTAACTAAACGTTATCTTGAATTTCATTAAAAAAATCATTAATTTTTGCTCTTTACTAAAAGAAATATGCTATAATTAAGTAAAAGTAGAAAAAAATAAACTTTATATAAATAACTTGGGTTTAAATGTAAATTATTTAGACAACTTTTAAATACATATGGCAAAGGAAGATATATTATGGAGATATTATCATTAGGAGAAAAAATAAAGACTAGAAGAAAACAACTCGGTATGACTCTTAAGGATTTAGCAGGAGATAGGATAACACCAGGACAGATAAGTCTTGTTGAATCAGGCAAATCGAATCCAAGTATGGATTTGCTTGAATATCTTGCCAGTACGCTTAATACTTCAGTAGAGTATCTAATGGAAACAGAAGAAACACAAGCAGAAAAGATTTGTACTTATTATGAAAATACTGCAGAAGCGTATATACTGAATGATGAATATGAGGAAGCAGAGGGATATCTTGAAAAGGCTATGTATTATGCGGAAAACTATAAGAATGAGTATAGGAAAGCTGAGATTTTATATCTGCATGGATGTATTAATATGAGCAAAAAAGAACTAGGATTAGCACAACAGTATTTCCTTTCATCGAATGTTATATTTATAAAGTTGAACTGTCACGAACAAATTGTAAATACATTTATAAAACTTGGGAAGATTACTTTTTATTTAAAAGCATATAATTCTTCTTGCAGCTATTTTGAACAAGCAGAACAAGTATTTAATAATAATAGTATAAGCAATGATTTTTTGATAGGAGAAATATATTATTCTATGGCTATGATATATTTTAAAATGGATGAAATAGATAAATCCATTAATTATTGTATGCTTGCGAAGGAGAAATTTAATCAACTTGAAAATAAAAAAGAATATGCAAAAACTCTAATCCTTTTATCTAAGCAGTATTGTGAAAAAGGTGATATTGATAATGCAATAATGTACTCAAAAAAGTCTCTAAAAGTCTTTAAAGAAAATGATGAAAATATGCTTGTAGGTGAAATTGAAAATAATCTAGGAAAGTTATTTGCTGAATTTGAAAATATAGAAGAGTCGTTTGAACATCTTAAAAGGGCTAAGGAAATTAGAAGCAAAAGTAAAGGACATGCTCTAATAGAAACTTTGGGTAATATTTGCGAAAATTATATAAAACTTAAAGATACAGAGAATTCACAAAAAGTACTTGATGAAATAGGAGAAGTTGTTGATAGTAGTGATCCATCAGATATGCTTAAATATTACATGCTTATATACAGGGTTAATCTTATGAATAAGAATTTTGTTGAAGCAGAAAACATATTGTTTGCTTCACTAAAATATGCTGAGAATATGGGGTTAGATAAAGAAACGGCTGAAATTTCTTTGATTATGGGAAAACATTACATTGATAATGGGAGCGATGTGGAAGCTGCTAAATATTTAAATAAGGGTATAGAAAAACTAAAAAAGATAGGCATATTAAAAGACTTATAATTGGATAGGTGTGTGAATATACATGGAAATATTGTCTGTTGGAGAAAAAATAAAAAGAGCAAGAATATACAAAAGGTTGACCTTAAAGGATATATGTAATGAAAAAATATCTGTATCTAAAATGAGCTGTATAGAGAATGGGAAAATAGCTCCAGATGATTATATACTCGAATTTATATCAAAAAAACTAGATGTAAGCCTTGAATATCTTAAATATGATACTAAAAATCAGTTTATAGACAATTTAAAAAAGTTTAATGAGATAGATGATAGTAAAAAAGAAGAATATTTAAAATATAATATGTATTATGCAAAGCAGTACAATTACTATGAGATAGCTTTTGAATTTGTGCATATTTTATTTAATTACTATCTTGATAATAATAATATAAGTTTAACTAGAGAGTTATCATCGGAATACTATGATATATGTAGAAAGAGTCAAAAAATCACTGACAATATTACATATTATATGGATATGGGGCGATATCTATTTTTTAGCAGTGAGTATTCTCAATCAGCTAATTATTATAGAATAATAATTGATTATATTGAACAGAATAAAATTAAGAAAAATAATATAAAAATAAAAGCATTTTATTATGAAGCTCAATCTTATATAATGATGGGTGACTACAGCAAGGCTTATAAAATTGCATGTAAATTGACTGGTTATCTTAGCGAAGTAAGTGATGATTTAGTAAAAGCAAAAATATATAATATTCTTCTATTTTTATCTGTAAAGATGGATGATATAAACTTTTTTAAGTATGAAAGAGAAGGAGAAAAATATTTCGAAACTAATTCTAAAGTTAAAGCTCAATTTATGTACAACCATGGATTGAGATTACTTAGAGAAGATAAAATTGATAAAGCTAAGGAACTTATTTGCGGTTCCATGAAGCTATTTCCTAATGAAGGAAACAAAAAGTATTCTTATTTTATTACAGATCTTATAAATGATTTAATAAATTCAAAAGATGTAACGAAATATGAAGATTTATGTGATGAAATATTAAATTATTCTATTAACATAAATAATTATCTTATAATAGAAAATGCATATTATTTAAAAGCTAAAATATTCGATAAAATTGGAAATAAAATTTCATTTGAGATGTGTATGAGCCTTTCATTAGATTTTCTTCTTAAATTGAATAATAATGAAAGATTGTATAATAGATACCTAGAAATGGGCAAGATGTATGCAGATCTTAATAACATTCATGAATCGATTAAATACTTTAATTTAGCTATTAAATTAAGAAAAAAAATATAACTAAGATGTTATTATATTGGGATAGTTTACCTTATGCTGGTTTCAAAACGAAATTCCTAGTGAATCGAGAAACTTGTATAAGGTTAAAAGCTTTAGTAAATAAAAGATAGGGAGAGTGGAAGTATGAATGTTGACAAATTGACAGTGAAAGTACAAGAAGCTATAAATGAGGCACAGGCGATTGCTTTAAAGTTTAACCACCAGCAAATAGATACAATCCACCTTTTTATGGCTATAATATCTCAAGATGATGGTCTTATACCTAATATATTTGAGAGAATGGGTATAAATTCAAAAACAGTCAAGGATGATACTGAAAAAGAGCTTGATAGGATGCCAAAGGTACTTGGAGAAGGTGCCAGAAATTCTTCTATATATGTAACTAGAAAGTTTGAAGAAATATTTATAACTGCTGAAAAAATAGCAGATGATTTTAAGGATTCCTATATAAGTACAGAGCATATTATACTTGCATTTATGGAAGGTAATGATTTAGTAGTAAGCAAAATATTAAGAAAAAATAATATAAATAAAAAAGAATTTTTAAACGCTCTAGCAAGTGTAAGAGGTAACCAAAGAGTAGATTCTAAAGAGCCAGAAGCTACTTATGATGCACTTAAGAAATATGGAAGAAATCTTGTTGAAGAGGCTAAAAAGCATAAACTTGATCCTGTAATAGGAAGAGATGAAGAAATAAGAAGAGTAATAAGAATTATATCCAGAAGAACAAAGAACAATCCTGTTCTAATAGGCGAACCCGGTGTTGGAAAAACCGCAATTGTAGAAGGACTTGCTGAAAGGATTGTAAGAGGTGATGTGCCGGAAGGACTTAAAAATAAAATTGTGTTTTCACTAGATATGGGTTCTCTCATAGCAGGGGCAAAATATAGGGGAGAATTTGAAGAAAGATTAAAGGCTGTACTCAAAGAAGTTCAAAAAAGTGAAGGGAAAATAATACTTTTTATAGATGAAATTCACACTATAGTTGGTGCTGGAAAGACAGAGGGGGCTATGGATGCTGGCAATCTTATAAAACCAATGCTTGCAAGAGGTGAGCTTCACTGCATAGGTGCTACGACTTTTGATGAATATAGAAAATATATAGAAAAGGATAAGGCACTTGAGAGAAGATTTCAAACAGTACTGGTGGAGGAACCTACAGTAGAGGATGCAATATCAATACTAAGAGGTCTAAAAGAAAGATTTGAAATTCATCATGGAGTTAGAATACATGACAGTGCAATAATTGCAGCAGCAAAGCTTTCAGATAGATATATAACAGAAAGATTTTTACCAGATAAGGCTATAGATCTCATTGATGAAGCTGGATCCATGATAAGAATGGAAATAGACAGTATGCCTACTGAACTTGATATGCTTAAGAGGAAGATATTTCAGATGGAAATTGAAAAGGAAGCCCTTACCAAGGAAAATGATATAGCATCTAAGAACAGACTTGGTGTTTTAGAAAAAGAGCTTAGTGATCTAAAAGAGAAAGATAAGGCTATGACGGCCAAATATGAAAAAGAAAAGGCACAAATTGGGGAAGTGAAAGAACTTAAAACAAAGCTTGATGATATAAAAGGTCAAATAGAAAAAGCTGAAAGAGATTATGATCTTAACAAAGCTGCTGAACTTAAATATGGTGAACTTCCTAGATTAGAAAAGCTGGTAGAAGAAAAAGAAAATGCTATAAAAGATAAAAATGAAAATGCTATGCTTAAGGAAGAAGTAACTGAAAATGAAATTTCTGAAATAGTATCAAAATGGACAGGAATTCCAGTTTCAAAGCTTGTTGAAGGAGAAAGAAAAAAACTTGTAAGACTTGAAAGTGAGCTTAAAAAAAGAGTCATAGGACAGGATGAAGCTGTTACAGCAGTATCAAATGCAGTAATAAGAGCAAGAGCGGGTTTAAAGGATATTAAAAGACCAATTGGATCATTTATATTTCTAGGACCTACAGGGGTTGGAAAGACCGAGCTCGCTAAAACTCTTGCAAGAACCCTTTTTGATAGTGAAGAAAATATAATAAGAATAGATATGTCTGAGTACATGGAGAAATATTCAGTATCAAGACTCATAGGAGCGCCTCCTGGATATGTTGGTTATGAAGAAGGTGGTCAGCTTACTGAAGCAGTTAGAAGAAAGCCTTATAGTGTAGTTTTATTTGATGAAATAGAAAAAGCACATGATGATGTATTTAATATATTTTTACAAATTCTTGACGATGGAAGACTTACAGATAATAAAGGAAAAACAATTGATTTTAAAAATTGTATAATCATAATGACCTCTAATATAGGAAGCAGTAATCTTCTTAACAATAGAGAGGTTTCAGCTGTGGATGCCGAAATAAAAAATAAGGTAATGAATGAACTTAAACTAAGATTTAAGCCTGAATTTTTAAATAGACTTGATGATATAATTATGTTTAAGCCTCTTTCTAATAATGAAATAGGAAAAATTATAGATATTTTTCTTGTTGATATTGTAAAAAGATTAAAAGAAAGAAATATGGGATTAACTGTTACGGAAAATGCAAAGAAGCTTATGGAAAAGGAAGCATATGATCCTTTATATGGAGCAAGACCATTAAAAAGATATATAGAAAATACTATTGAAACTGAAATAGCTAAAAAGATAATAAGCGGAGAATTTTATGATGGAATGAATATATGCGTGGATGAAGTAGATGGTAATATAAATATATATAATATATAAATTCAATTCATATACATTTTATGTAGAAGGTAGTTTTAATTACCTTCTATTTTTTTACAAAAAGGCATAAGAGTATATACTTTTCAAATTTTTAACGATATGAGTGAATAAAAAAAAATGAACTTACTTATAACAAAAGTTATAGATAAAAAGCAGAAGATGGATTTGAAAAAGGAACCTTCACACTAAAAAATTATTCAAATATAATATATAAAAGTTGCGAAGTGACATAATAGTGAAAAATCTCAACTCATTTCACTCATTAAAAAGTTAAAGGTTTTACTTCTTAAATTACATATTAAATAATTATTAGTGCAGCAGTTCCTCTTGTTTTTAGTACTATTTTTTTTCTCTTTTTATTATAAATTCTTTGGCTTTTTGTTCAAGAGTGTCATCTAAAGGTTCAAGATTTATAGTTCCATATTTTCTTTCAAGTGCTGTTTTTATAAGTCTATCTGCAAGTTCAGGATTTTTAGAAAGAAGTGAACCATGAAAATAGGTACAATATGTATTTTTATAAATGCAACCTTCGTAACCATCAGAACCGTTGTTTCCATACCCTACAATTACTTTTCCAAATGGTTTTAAATCATTTATATAAGTCCTTCCAGAATGATTTTCAAAACCTACATAAGTTTCTTTAAAATCTTCATTTTCTATTACTGTATTACCTATAAATCTAATTGAGCCACCATCGGTTTGTATATTAAGTATTCCAACACCATCAAGTTTCTCACCATCAGGAGTAGTATAATATTTTCCTAAAAGTTGGTATCCCCCGCAAATTGCTAAAAATACTTTCCCATTATTTATATACTCACTTACAGCAAATTTTTTAGTTTGTATAAGATCAGCTGAAACTATGGACTGCTCATAATCTTGTCCACCTCCGAAAAAAGTTATGTCATACTTATTACCTTCGAATGTATCTTTAAGTGATACGTTGAAAATATTTACTTTTATATTTCTTTTTTCAGCCCTGTATTTCAAAATTCGTATGTTTCCTATATCGCCATATACGTTTAATAAATCGGGATATAGATGGCATATGTTAAGTTCCAATACTATCACCTCTACCAAAGTTTTTTAATAAAGCCTTTTGAATAAAGAAATTTTCTAAAGTCTATCATAGCTGTGTAAGTTGCAAGAACATATATTATATCACCACTGCAGCTTTGTAAGTCGTTGAGTAATTCATCAAAAGTCTGAGAAAGAGTAAAACTTTCTTCATTTAGACCAGCTGTTTTTAATCTTATGCCCATATCATAAAGCCTTATGCCTGAAATCATAATTTTATCTAAATTTAAAGATTGCAAGCTTTCAAAGTTTACATCCCAAATCCACGATACATCACGTCCATCAGCGTAATTATCGTTTAAAAATACAGTTAAATCTATTTTTCTTTTGTCTAGGGCTATAGTTTTTATAGCCTCATCATATCCAGCGGGATTTTTTACAAGAATTATTTTAACATCTTTACCGTTTATGTTTATAGATTCCTGTCTTCCAAAACTACTTTTTGAACTTTTTAAAGCGTTAAATATTATTGAATTATCTACTTTAAGCGTTTTGGCGACAGAATATGCACAAAGACCGTTATATATATTATAAGCACCAGGTTGATTAAGATAAAAGTCATTACCATTAATTGATATTAAGGAGCCTGAAGGATCTAAATCCTTAATTTTATCTATGTAATAATTTAATTCTGGTCTTTTATAACCGCAATTTTCACAGTAGAATTTGCCTAAATGATTATAAGTTATAAATTCATATTTATACGGATGTTTGCATTTCTTACAGAATTTTGCGTCGGCGTTTATGCTTATCTTATTATCAGTGCTTATAGCACAATTAAAACCATAGTAAATTTTAGGATTAGGAATGTCTAAATCTCCAAGTAAAGATTCGTCTCCATTTAATACTAAGGTTGTATTAGGAACTTTTTTTACACCTTCCATTATTTTAGATAAGGTTGTATAAACTTCACCATATCTATCAAGTTGATCTCTAAATAAATTAGTTATAACGATTATTTTGGGTTCAACATATTCAGTAAGGAACTTGAGGTTTGCCTCATCTATTTCTATTACAGCATATTTATCTATATTGTTTTTAAAGCTAAAATGCTGAACAAAACAGGATGTTATTCCAGGCTTTAAATTGGCACCGGTATTATTTGTTATAACTTTTTTACCAGCATCATTTAATATGCTATAAATTAAATTAGTAGTAGTAGTCTTACCGTTTGTTCCTGTAATAAAGATTATATTGTATCCTTTAGTTACAGTAGAAAGAATATTTTTATCTATTTTTAAGGCCACTTTACCAGGAAAGTTAGTTCCACCCTTAAAAAGAACCTTCGACAATTTAATTATAATCTTAGAGATAATAATACTAAAAAAGCTTTTAATGTTAATTTTGAACACCTCCAATGAATATTATTATAATACATATTTTAAATATTTACATCTAAATATAAAATAAAAAAAGTGCAAGAATATAATCTTACACTGAAAATGTGCCCTGTTTGTAATTTCCGAGTATATCATTTACAGATGAAACTGTAATAAAAGCTGTTGGTTCTATTTCCTTAAGTAAGAGCTTTAACGCTGGAAGCTGATATTTTTGGATGACTACGTATAAAACCTTCTTATTTAAATGGGAATAACCACCAACTGCATCAAGCTTTGTTACTCCTCTATTCAACTTTGCATTTATAGATGAAGTAATTTCTTCTGATTTAGTGCAAATTATAAAACACTGTCTTGAAGATGAAAAACCTTCCTGGATTGTATCTATCGTTTTTGAACGTATAAAACTCATTATTAGGGCGTAAAGTACGGATTGAGGACCTAAGACTATCCCTACAAATATATATACGATAATGTCCTGAAAAAGCATTATTTTAGAGAGAGGAATAGATTTAGCTTGATTTTTTACTATTTTTGCAGATATATCAAGTCCTCCAGTTGAACCTCCACCCATAAAAATCAACGACATTCCTATTCCAGAAACTACACCACAAAATATTGCAGAGGTTAGTTTATCAGAAGGAGGTATAAAGTGATAATTCGAAAAGTGCAAATTCATATAATCTATTAACATTGATGAAATAACTACTATAAAAGCACTTTTTATTGCGAAATTCTTTCCAAGAAGTTTAAAGCCGAATAAAAAAAGTGGTATGTTTAAGATTATTGTTGTAATACCTATCTTAAAGCTAAAAAGCTTGTTCAAAGATAAGCATATGCCTAAAATACCACCGGTACCTATTTTAGAAGGCGTAAGAAGTATACTCGCATAGATAGAAAATAAAATGCACCCACAAGTTAAAAACATATATTTTTTAAGTGTGGTAATAAAAAAATCATTTTTATAGAGTTCGGATAATTTCTCCATGATACTCATCTCCTGTAATAGAAAGTTATAATTTTTTATATTCACGTAAAGTGAAATTTGAAAGAAAAAATTCATAATGCTATGCTATAGTAGCATAGTAAAGGGAATATTTGCAAATTTTAATTTATATTGCTTATTAAATTTTATTAGTTGTATTGATATAAATGAATAAAATTTATATGATATGTAGAGATAATTAGTTTATACAATATAAATTAGTTACTATTTTATTAATTTTTAAATAAAATGTTGAACGGATGCTATTAAATAGTATAATTAATTTATTGTGTGTAGAAATAATTATACGTAAAGAGGGGAGCAATTTATAATGTACATAAATTTAATTTTTATATTTAAGACTGTACTTGAAGGTATTATTGAAGGATTGACAGAATTTCTTCCAGTATCTTCAACAGGTCATATGATAATACTAGGGAGTATTATAAATTTTAAAGAAGGGGCAATTCCAACAAGTTTATATAATAAAGGATATCTTGACATGTTTGAGGTTGTGATTCAACTTGGAGCTATACTTGCAATTGTTGTTTTATATTGGGACAAGATAATCTCAACTCTTAAACCATCAAATTTATGGCCTTCTATGAAACAACATCAAAAATCAGGAATTGCTATTGTAGGTGAATTTTTTTCAAATGGATATAAAACAAAGCCAGGATTTAAATTTTGGATTAATATTGTAATAGCGTGTATACCAGCTGTTTTAATTGGATTCCCATTTCAACATAAAATAGAAAAAATATTATTTTATCCTAAACCTGTTGCAGCTGCATTAATTGTTGGAGCTGTGTGGATGGTATATGCAGAAAGTAAATTTAGAAAAAAAGCAAAAATTAAAAGAGTAGATGATGTTACTATTAAACAAGCTATTATAATTGGATGTTTTCAATGTTTGGCATTATGGCCTGGAATGTCAAGATCAGCATCAACAATTATTGGAGCGTGGATAGTAGGCTTAACAACAGTAGCGGGTGCTGAATTTTCATTTTTTCTTGCCATACCTATGATGATTGGAGCATCAGGACTTTCGCTTATTAAAAGTAAAATTGTATTATCAAGCATACAGATAATAGGACTAGGTATAGGCTTCTTAGTAGCATTTATAGTAGCATTATATGTAGTAGAGGGATTTATAGGATTCTTAAAGAAGAAGCCTATGAGAGTTTTTGCTGTGTACAGGCTTTTTCTTGGAATTGTAGTTTTAGTATTAGGATTTGCGAAACTAATATAGATGAATAAACTACCTATAAAAATCTAGAAGATTTCAATTATCTTCTAGATTTTTTTATAAATAATTTTAAGTATATTTTGCATGAAAAACGAGAACATTATATATTGAAAAGGGAAAATGCAGAGGAGGAGTTAAAAAAATGAATGCCCAAGAAATAATTGAAAATGTTGTTAGGGAAGGCAAATGGATAAAAAATAACATAGGTGCAACTAGAGTTCAATGTTTTAAATTAGTAGAAGAGGAAAAAAAACTTATGGTAATTATTGTATCAGATAAATTAGAATGTCCTATATCTTCTGCGGTTGAAAAGATAATGGCAATGGATACAGGTATAGTATTATTTTATGACGGACAATATTATCAAAGAGTAGAGAAAAATGAATATGACTTGTATAAAAAATATTTGTCTAAAGATGAATGGAATATTGTACTTGGTAATGAACCAATTGAAAATTTAATTAAAAACGATTTAATAAGTGATAAGGATGAAATTTCAGCTGAGGTACATGATAATACTGAAGCCTATATAAGTAGAAGTTACGATAAAAGTGATACAGATAAATTAAATTATATCTATAATAAGTAGTAAATATAACATAAACACTTCCTAGAGTATCAATATAAAAAATATAAAGAAAAAGTAAGAAAAAGTGAATATTAATGATATAAATTTGTATAACCAATGTATATTAAAAAAGCAATTAAAAAAAGTATGATATTATATTACATGTCGTCGCAAGATGACGGTGATTAATGAGTTCTGAAAAAACATTAAAAAAATGTTGACAGGGCAAATTAAAAATGATATTATATAAAAGCTGTCTTATGCAGCACATTGAACTTTGAAAATTAAACAGAGAAGAGATAATGAACCAGCAATTCTTTTGAATAGAAGAAATTCTATTTAATAAAATAAAGCGATGAGCTTAAATCAAACTT